>WBXG01000013.1 GCA_008932965.1 Verrucomicrobiota bacterium | reverse complement strand
GCGAAGGATTGGGATGCCGGGCTGTATGTTTCATACTGTCCAAATCACAATTCGAGACCAACGCAGTAATGATGAGCTTTCCACAAGCCGTAATAGATTTAGTGTGAAATATTCGGGCCAGCCCGGCCTGCAATATCCAAATTAAGAAAAGCTTCACTCATAACGTAGGGCCTTGACTGGATCGAGCCTTGAGGCTAACCAAGCTGGTACAAGAGCTGCAAGAGAACAGATCGCAAAAGCACTCAGGCAGATAACCGCAACATCGCTTGGAACCACTTCCGCAGGAATCTCAGAGAATTGGTAAATGGTACGTGAGAAGATTTCAACTCCCAAAAGGGAGGAGAGTGCCTGACTCACTTCATTCCTCCAGCGAATGAGGGTCATTCCTAGTGCTAATCCTGAGGCAACGCCAACAACGCCTACAATCATTCCTTGCACAAGGAAGATCATGATGATTTGTCCTGTACGTGCACCAAGAGCTTGGAGGATACCAATTTCACGCGTCTTTTGAACAGTGACCGTAATCAATGTGTTCATAATCCCAAACGCAGCCACCAGTACAATGAACATCAGTAAAAAAAACATTACGTGACGCTCCATTGCAATGGCATCAAAGAGTTGCTTATTAGAATCCATCCAAGTGGTAACAATGAGGTCCTTAGTAAATTCACTACGTATATTTTTTTGAACCACATCAGCTCGATCAGCATTTTTGACCCATAAAGCAAGCCCATGAACACAGTCCCCAAGACCATAGAGTTCTTGTCCAATGTGAAGTGGTACGAGTACAAATTCACTGTCGTAAAAATAACGTCCTGTTTCAAAAATACCAGTAACGGTCAATTCTGTTGGAAGAACCAATTGGCGCAGTGAATCTAAATTGGCCTTTCCTTGTTTTTCCTGAATCTTATTGAGTTCTTCTAAGATTTGATTCAGGTTGTGCGAGGAGAATATGGTAATTTTGTCTCCCACCTGCAAACCAAGCGTGGAGGCCATTTCAGAACCAACGATGGCGTTATCACCATTTAAATCAAAGGATCCCTCCTTAATAAATTTTTGAAGTTCTGTTTCTTTCTCAGGATCGATACCACGCATATTGGGAGTGAGACGTCGATGCTGAAATTCCACGATAACAGGTCCTTGAACAAAGGGTGCGAGCTGCTCTACCTCGGGAAGATGCTCTACTTTTTTGGAAAGCTGCTGCCAATGATCAAGAATCCTTTCTTGAGAAATCACTAAATGGGCATCAAAGCCAATGACCTTACGTTGTAGCTCCCTTTGAAATCCGGTCATTACTGAAATTACTAAAATGAGAACCGTGATTCCAAGAGTCACTCCGAGCACCGAGATCAGTGTAATAACAGAAAGAAAGGTGCGCTTGGGCTGCAAGTAACGGCGGGCTAAGAATAGAGAAGCTGACATCACACTAGCCTAAAGATTCTACCCTCTCTCCTAAAGATTTTTTTATCGATGAGTAGGTTTTAATTTTTACATCTCACAATAAAATATCCCAATGATTCTATCACCCAAAAATAACACCTCAGTGAGTCTCATTATTTTGGAAAGAGGAGATATGCCAGAATGCTCTCTGTTTTTTAGATTTCATCTTCAGCACAGAATCTTTAACCTATATTCGGATTTTTCATACCGATCACCTGCGTAAGCCGGGAAGTCAGATGGATACTGCATGAGACTCACATTTTGACTTGGGCTGTAGGGATTCATACAGCCCTGTATCAAAATACATGTCTACCTTGCCCCATCAGCCTTCGCAGCTTCCTCGCCACGATTAGCATGAAATATCCGGGTATACTCTTTTTGTTCCACTCCTAGCATCGTTTTTTAGCAGAGATTTTCATGTCTTCGAACTCTAACAACTCCATTTTTGCAGATCCTCACGGGCGACGTCGCCGCTTTTTACAAGTCACCATCGTGGTGATAGCACTCCTTCTTCTTAGTGCCTCTGCATACTTTATAGCAAGCCTACTGGTTGCTCCCGAACTACGTCTTCCCCAGCAAGTGCGAGGATACAGAACACCACTAAAAGCATTTAAAGATCCAGGTCTACTGGCAAGCACGGAAGATTGGCATCACTTCTTAGAAACAGCAAACCCTCTCCCCTTTCCTAAAAACTCTCAGCATGAGGGTGGGATTAGTGCTTTTGTGAGCTCGGTAGCAACACCTTCTCAAAAAAATCAAGAGCAGCACCTACTCGAGTACTCCTCTTTCCCTGTTCGCCTGGGTTATGCTGTAGATTGGGACCCCCAAAGCATTTCTTCGCTCAAGCAGCATGCCGATTTTTTAACACACGTTGCAACGGATTGGTTTCATATCGTTGGAGTTGAAGGAAGACTTGTGGAATCACCCAGTGAGGAGATTCGTTCTTGTTGTGTGCGCAAGAATCTTGGCCTACTTCCTATTTTACGAAACATTGATGGAACAACGTGGCAAGCAGAAGCCATCGAAGGACTCTTTAAATCCTCAACCGAAGAGCAGGATCTTTTTTTCAGTAATCTGATCAAACGTCTACCACCCGGAGCTATCGGATTACTCCTTGATTGGAATGAACTCGATCCTTCCTACCGTACGGAGCTAAATCAATTACTGATTCGCTTTGGCAAGAAGCTTCATGAGTCTCATTATGAGTTCTGGATCAGCATCTCAACGGAGAAAGCAGAGAAAATTTTTGATCTACAAGCCCTCAGCGAGGTAGCAGATCGTTTTGTCCTCTCCCTTGATGATGAAAACTCAGAGCCTGATGAACCGGGCCCCCTAGCAGAGCAGGATTGGGTTGAGGAACAACTCAAAGAAATAATCCGCTACGGTAAAGCGGAGCAATGGGTTGCTGGATTAGGTTGCTTTGGTCTTGATTGGAATGAAACCAAAGGGACCGTTGAGACTTTAAGTTTTGTCGATGTCATGGCACGTGCCAACCTTGCTTTAGCAGAACATGTTAGCGTCGAAGCACCTCATTTTTCACCCTCATTTCATTATCTCTCTGGCCTTAATGAAAAAGAGGAACATGAAATTTGGTTTCTCGATGCCATCACTTTTTTTAATCAATTACACACCATCTCACACTATCCCATTGGAGGGATTGCGCTCGACCGTCTTGGGGAGGAGGATCCAGATATTTGGAAAGCATTAAAATTCATATCCAAAATGAAAACAGAAGATCGTCATGAGCCGACCACCGAGGAACTAGAAGCCTTCGAAACCCTGAGTCTTAAAAATGAAGTAGCCTCGATTGGCAGGGGAGATTTTCTTTCCGTTGGAGATGAGCCCAGCAAAGGATGGCGTGATATTACTTTAGAACCCACAGAGTTCATGAGTTCTCTCTACGAAGAATTTCCTCGTCCTGCTTGTGTATATCACCAAGGAGCTGCACCTCTGCATCAAGTAGCACTCACCTTTGATGATGGACCTGACCCCACTTGGACACCACGCATTCTGCGTATTTTAAAAGAGAAAAAGGTTCCAGCTGCTTTTTTTGTTGTTGGTTCACAAGCTCAACAATTTCCTGACCTTCTAGTACAAATTTTAGAGGAGGGACATGAATTAGGAAATCATACCTACACACATCAAAATCTTGCTGCAGCTAGTGATGAGCAAATTTCCCTCGAACTCAATGCCACAACGCGACTCATTGAAAGTATTACCGGGCATTCCACCTCTCTTTTTCGCCCCCCTTACAACAGTGATGCGACTCCATCAACCCCAGGAGAACTGCGTGCTTTGGGAATTGCTTCAGATCTTGGCTATCTCACCGTGGGGGAGTCCATTGACACAAGCGACTGGGAGTGTCCTGGAGTAGAGACGATTTTAAATAATATTAAGGAGGAACGTGTTGATGGAGGGAGTGTGATTTTAATGCATGATGCGGGTGGCAATCGGTCTCAAACTGTCGCTGCACTTCCACTTATTATCGATTACCTCCATGCACGTGGAGATGAAATCGTCCCACTTGGACGCTTTATTGAGTTGCCACGCGATGTGCTCATGCCTCCATTGCGCCATGGAGATGTTACTGTTGCGATGCGCTATATTTATGGAAGCTTTGCAACTCTTCGATTTATAGAAATGGCTGCCTGGACACTATTGATCATCACAACCCTATTATCATTATTATTCATTCTCTTTTTTATTGCGTGTGCCTTGCTTCATCGTCGACGGGAAAAAAGGGAAGTCTCATCTCATTTGCAATACAATAGCTCTCTCCCTCCTCTAAGCGTTATTGTTGCTGCTTATAACGAAGAGTGTGTTATCGACTCCACCATAGAACATCTTTTAGCTAGCTCCTATGAAGCTCCTATAGAATTGATTATTGTTGATGATGGATCTCACGATAAAACATCTGAGAAAGTCATGCGATGGGTAAACGAATATTCTACCAGTCAGCGCAGCATTATTTTACTCCAACAACCAAATACCGGAAAAGCTTCTGCACTCAATGATGCTATCGCCTCCTCGAGTCACGAATATATTGTTACACTAGATGCTGATACAATGGTCTCCTCCGAGGCATTACGTTTCTTGATTCAACCTTTGAGCAATCCTGAAGTGGGAGCCGTTTCGGGACATATACGTGTTGGTAATTTTCGCCACTGGCTTGGACGATTTCAACAAATTGAATATGAATTTTCCTTTGAAATTAATCGACGTGCACAAGATCTTTTAAATTGCATTACCGTTGTTCCAGGTGCATTAAGCGCCTTTCGTCGCAAAGCTCTTTTAGACGCGGGCCCACTTAATACGGAAACCCTAGCAGAGGATACAGACCTGACGTTACAACTCCATCGATACGGCTGGAAAGTCACCTACGCACCCTTGGCTATCGCCGATACCGAGGCTCCTCAAAATATTCGAGCCCTTTTTTCTCAACGTTTTCGATGGGCATTTGGGACATTGCAATGCGTTTGGAAACATCGCTCCCTCATCTTAAGCCCTGGTTCAGGCTGGCTGGGATGGTTGGCACTTCCCTCCATTTGGATTTTTCAAATTGGCATTATTGCTATCACCCCCATTCTTGATCTCCTCGTTATTTTTTCAATATACCTAGGTCGAGGGAAAGCGATTTATCCTTATTTTATATTATCTCTACTCATTGATACTGTTATTGCAGGACTTTCCGCTCATTTAGCGAAACGGAGCTTTCTCTCTGCTTGGAGAGCCCTTCCAATGCGCTTTTTATACCGCCCGGTGTTAGGGTATGTCGTCTGGAAATCGCTTTTTAAAGCAGCTGAGGGAAGCTGGGTCCGCTGGAAAAAACTGGAAAGAACAGCAGCGGCAATTAAAGAAAAAGAGGTTAACCCGCATATTTCATACTGATTCGTCGCGAGGCGCCGCGAAGGCTGATGGGGTAAGGCAGGCGAGCATTTTTATGCTGGGCTGTATGAGTCACCGACCCCAATTCAAAATGGGAGCCGAACGCAGTATCCGTCTAACTTCCCGGCTTTCGCAGGTGATCAGTAACTCGTGTCGGTTAATCGTGTCTTTCCTCGAAATATCCAGTAGACACTTGTTGTATAACTGACAACCATTGGAATACCTAGCAGAACAATAACACAGAGAAGGCCTAATGTTTTTGAGGTAGAAGCAGCATTAAAAATAGTAACGCTGTTTTCGGGATGGGGGTGAGAAAGAACCATATTTGGATAGTAAGTAAGACCAAAAGTAGCAAGCAACAAGGCCATCATGATGCAGGAACAAAGAAACCCAAGGAGCTCTTTGCCTTGCTTTACGAAGGTCCAAACTTTCCAAAGGAAAAACATGTCTAAGCCTAAAACTCCAAATATCCATGGCCGAGAAAATACTATCTCAGCAAGATGAGGTGCAACGATAAGCGTTGAAAAATTAAAAATGAAATAACAAGCAACAAAAAGAAGAATAAGGTAGGGCACCCAGGATTTTACTCGTTCTTGCAAGGCTCCCTCGGTTTTCATCACTAAGTAAATGGATCCATGCATCGCGAAGAGCACTACCACCGTGACCCCCATAAAGAGACTATAAGGATTTAATAGATCCCAGAAAGTACCTATAAATTCTCCCTCTGCATCAAGGGGAATTCCCCGTGTAAGATTCCCTAGGGTGATTCCCAGCATGAAGGAAGCAAGAATACTTCCTACTGCAAAAAGATGATCCCACGTTTGCCTCCACAAGGTGCTCGGTTCCTTACTTCTAAATTCTATAGCAACGGCCCTAAAAATTAAGAAGACTAAGAGAAAAATAAAGGGCATGTAAAAACCAGAAAAGACCGTTGCATAGGCGCCCGGAAAAGCAGCAAAGAGAGCACCTCCCCCAACCACTAACCAGACTTCATTACCATCCCAGACAGGACCGATTGCATTGAGAAAAATGCGCCTCTCTTCATCCTTTGAAACTAAGAGGTGCAGTACACCTACTCCTAAATCAAATCCATCTAACATGGAGTAACCCGTAAAGAGAGCACCTACGAGCACAAACCAAATGATCGTATAATAAGGGGTGATGGTTTCCAAAAGGTGACTCAAAAAATGTATGGCCATATCTTTATAAGTTGCAATCTACAGTTTTTCTTTATTGTTTCTTCAATTTCAACTTTCCAATTTCCTAGCTATTTTTTCACTCTTACAGAAAGCCTCTATGAAGAAGCACGTGAGGAGTCAGTACCCACCATAAGTTGATAGAAAAAGTCACGTTTTCCATCTTCCAACGGTTCAGGATCTTCTTCAGGATCATCAGGACCATGTTGAATTTTTCGATTTAAGAGATAAAGAAAGGCAAAGAAAAGGAGACTATAAATAGCAAAGAAGAGAAGAAGAGAGCCTAGCACTTGATCCGAGGAAACTTTTTTTGAAAATGCTTGTGAGGTTTTAAGGATATTATACACGACCCAAGGCTGACGTCCCATCTCCGCAGTAAACCATCCAGCTTGATTGCAGATCTGTGGAAACAAAACAGAGAAAATTAATAAGAAAAGCCAGAGGCGCACCAGAAGTGAATCAGTCCTAAAGAGCCATCCCTTCCACCATAGAAAGAGAGAGAAAAAGGCCATTCCAAAAACGATCGATCCAAAAATAATCATGATGTGATATGTTTGGAAAACTCCTTGAACTTTAGGCCAATATTGAGGACGTAGTGCAGCAAGTTCCTGAGCTGATTTTCCAGGATTTCTAGCGGCAAGAAATGCATCAGAAGGTAGTTGATCCAGTCCAATCACAGGTGTCTTTATATTATGAAATGCTAATAGACTGAGCAATCCTGGTATTTGAATCGAGTAGACAGTTTGTTGCGATGCATCCACATAGCCGAAGAGATTCATCGGAGTATAAGGAGCGGTATGATAAACCCCTTCCATAGCTGCCAACTTAATAGGTTGATGTTGAACAACACCACGTGCAGTAGCATCAGCACTGATCGATTGAAAGACACTAGTCGCAGCCGCTAAAAAAATGGCTATCGTCATCGAGGCCTCTGCAAAACGACGATGCCTACCGCGAATGAGGTAATAGGCACTCACACTGATGACAAGAAAAGAACCCGATAGCCATGTTCCAAAAATTACATGACAGAGGCGTTGTAGCGATGAGGGATTGAACACCATTTCCCAAAAACTATCGATTACAGCACGTACATGCCCTATATCAGCTGTCTGTAAAATATAATCAGCAGGTAGAATCGAGTGCACACCATTTTGAAATAATTCCAGGTGATAGCCGGCAGGTGTCTGCATCCAGGAATTAGCAACAACAATCCAAATAGCACTGAAATGAGATCCTAAACAAACCATACAGGTAGCAAAAAAGTGGGTCTTTTTTCCTACCTTATCCCAACCAAAAAGAAGTAACGAAAGAAAGCCTGCCTCCAGCATAAAGGCAAAAACACCTTCTGCAGCTAGAGCACTTCCAAAAATATCCCCAACAAAACGAGAATAGGTAGCCCAATTGGTGCCAAACTCAAACTCCATGACAATGCCTGTGGCTGTTCCAATGGAAAAGATAACAGCAAAAATGCGTGTCCAAAAGTGGGCTAAACGATGATACATGCGATCTCCGGTGACAATAAATGTCCCCTCCATCAGCACTAGCAGTAGCCCTAAGCCCATCGTTAAAGGGGGGTAGATGTAATGAAAAGCTACCGTGAATGCAAACTGAATCCTAGCTAAGATTTCAACTTCCATTTAATGAGAGTGACAGAAATACAATTATATTGAATCTTTTTTTTAAACATTCATTTTTCAGCAATGCAAAAAAACCAATATTATTTTAGGAGGATTTTTTTATCTTTCATTGTTGGAATGCTCTGCTCCTGCACAGCTATCGATACATCTTCTAAAGATGCTGCTCGTCTTGATAACAATCTTAATAAAGGTTCTGCTCGTCTTATTCGCCATATGGAGCACTATGAAGGGTAGAAAAGAATCCCCTACCGAGCAGCTCTAATAGAATCAATAACGCTACAATATTATTATTTATGCCATCCAACCTTCCTCAAATCTACCTCGCACGTCACGGTGAAACAGCTTGGAGTCTTTCAGGTCAACATACCGGTCACACCGATATTCCGCTTACTCCTCAGGGAGAAAAAAACGCACAACAGCTCGGAGAGCGTCTTAAAAAAAAATCTTTCACTCACGTTTATTCAAGTCCTTTGCAACGTGCAATGAAAACAGCTGCCTTAGCTGGTTTTAAGGATCTCGTCCAACCAGAGCCCTATTTACTGGAGTGGAATTATGGTGAATACGAAGGATTGACCACAAAAGAAATTCTACAAAAAAAGCCAGATTGGCTTATTTTTAAGGATGGATGCCCCGGTGGGGAGTCTCCGAACCAGGTTGCAACGCGCTGTGATCAACTGATCCAAAAAATCAAATCACTCCAACAAGAAGCACCAGGAGATATATTGCTCTTTGCCCATAGCCACATTCTTAGGATGCTGGCTACACGATGGCTTGACCTTCCAGCCAATGATGGTCGCTTTTATCTTTTGAGTACTGCTAGTCTAAGCATCCTTGGTTACGAGCATAATTCTTCTGAACCTGTTATTCGACTTTGGAATGATACGAGTCACTTGCAATAAAACTTCATGAAGTTCCAAATCCTCAGTATCAATGTTGGATCTTCAAGTATTAAATTCGCTCTTTATCAAAAAACAGAGCTCTTATTTCAAGGGAAAGTTCAAAATATCAATCAAGAGAACACATCGCTTTTTTTTCAAAAAAAAGGAGAAAAGCCTCACCTAGTTGATACGACTTCAGTCATCGACCATACATCGGCAGCTTCCTTTCTTCTAAACTGGTTAGAACATCAGAAAGCACTCTGTTGCGGAACAATTATTGGTCACCGCGTTGTTCATGGAATGTTTCATCGTACGCCACAACGCATTGATTCAAATTTACTCCAAGAGTTGCACACTCTTAAGCGCTATGCACCCGATCATTTACCACAGGAACTCAACCTCATTGAGGCATTCTATCATCAGTATCCTCATCTTGATCAATGCGCCTGCTTTGATACCTCCTTTCATCAGACAATGCCGCGTGTTGCAAAATTACTTCCCCTCCCTCGACACTACCTTAATAAAGGCCTAGAGCGATTTGGATTTCATGGCCTCTCCTATGAATATCTCATGGAAGAATTATCTCAAAAAAATGCTGCTCAAGGCCGTATTATTCTTGCTCATTTAGGCAATGGAGCAAGCCTTGCTGCCGTGCATCATGGTAAAAGTATTGATACAAGTATGAGTTTTACTCCTACTTCAGGATTAATCATGGGATCTCGCTCCGGTGATTTGGACCCTGGTGTAGCACGCTATCTCGAACAAACAGAAAAGATGACCAGCGAGGCTTTCTCTGAGATGGTAAATGAAAAATCGGGTCTGCTTGGCATTTCAGAGACAAGTTCTCACATGAGCGAATTACTTGCTTGTGAAGAAAGGGATATTAGAGCAGCAGAAGCCGTAGAACTTTTTTGTTATCAAACAAAAAAATGGATTGGTGCCTATACTGCTGCACTGGGAGGTTTAGACACATTAGTTTTTAGTGGTGGCATTGGCGAAAATGCTCCCCTCATCCGGGAACGTATTTGTAGAGGATTAGAATTTTTAGGACTCCAACTTCATGAAGAAGCAAACCAAAAAAATGCTTCCTTGATCTCTTCCAAAGAAAGTCGTGTTACCGTACATATGATCCCCACAAACGAGGAGCTCATGATTGCCCGTTCTGTCTGCCGGATTTTTAATTTATGAAAAAAAATACCCTTTCTCAAGAGCTCCTTCACAACATTGATGCTTACTGGAGAGCTGCTAATTATCTATCTGTAGGACAGATTTACCTTGCAAATAATCCACTCCTAAAACGACCCCTAGCCACTACGGATATCAAAAAAATGTTGTTAGGCCATTGGGGTACAACTCCAGGACAAAATTTTATTTATGTGCACCTCAATCGCATCATCAAAAAATATGATCTCAATATGATCTATATCTCTGGCCCAGGACATGGTGGTCCAGCGCTTGTGAGCAATACTTACCTTGAAGGGAGCTACAGTGAAATTTACCCTAACATCAGCCAGGATGAAGAGGGCCTCCAAAAACTCTTTCTTCAATTTTCTTTTCCCGGAGGAATCCCAAGTCACGTATCTCCTGAATGCCCTGGTTCTATTCATGAAGGAGGGGAGCTTGGCTATTCATTAAGCCATGCCTTTGGAGCAGCTCTGGATAATCCAGATCTTTATGTGGCCTGTGTTATTGGAGATGGAGAAGCAGAAACTGGAGCTCTCGCCACAGCCTGGCATTCCAATAAATTCCTCAACCCCTCAACTGATGGGGTCGTTCTCCCTATTCTGCATCTCAATGGTTATAAAATTGCCAACCCCACACTTCTAGCCCGTATTTCCCATGAAGAATTAGAACAGCTTCTTCGTGGTTATGGATGGAACCCCTATTTTGTCGAAGGGGAGGACCCCATGCTCATGCATGAGGAGATGGCCTCAACACTCGATTGCGTCATCGAAGAGATTAAAAAAATAAAAGAAGAGGCCCTCTCGTCTCAAAGAAAAGAACGCCCTCGTTGGCCGATGATTGTGTTAAAGTCACCCAAAGGATGGACGGGGCCGAAAAAAATTGATGGTATTCCCAATGAGGGAACCTTTCATGCTCATCAAGTCCCTATCACCAATCCCATAAAAGATCCCCAGCATCTTCAACTCTTAGAGGATTGGTTGAAAAGCTACCAACCCGAAGAACTCTTTGATCAATACGGTCGTCTGAAACCAGCAATTCAAGAACTTGCCCCTCGAGGTGAGCGACGTATGGGGTCTAATCCTCATGCCAATGGGGGGATGCTTTTAACCGATTTACGGATACCTGATTTTCGTGATTATGCCATTCCGGTTTTAGAGCCAGGAATCATGGCTATCGGCGACACGCGGATCCTAGGACCTTTTTTACGTGATATTATTGCCCTGAATGAGGAAAAGAAAAACTTCCGTATTTTTGGTCCTGACGAAACACTCTCTAATGGACTTGGAGCGGTCTTCGAAGTGACCAAGCGTCAGTGGATGGGAGAATATCTTACATCTGATGAATTTCTTGCCTCTGAGGGACGCGTTATTGAAATGCTCAGTGAACATCAATGTGAAGGATTGCTCGAAGGATACTTGCTCACAGGCCGCCACGGACTTTTTAATTGCTATGAGGCTTTTATTCATATTATCGATTCGATGTTTAATCAGCATGCAAAATGGCTAAAGGTTAGCTCCCAATTACCATGGCGCAGTAAGATTGCATCGTTAAATTACCTCCTCTCATCTCATGTCTGGCGGCAGGATCATAATGGCTTCACACATCAGGATCCCGGTTTTATCGACCATGTCGTGAACAAAAAAGCTGAAATCGTACGTGTCTATCTTCCACCAGATGCCAACTCTCTTCTCTCGGTCATGGATCATTGCTTGCGAAGTCGCCACTATGTCAATGTTGTCATCGCCGGCAAACATCCTTCTCCACAATGGCTCTCGATGGAAGAGGCTGTTACGCATTGCACTGAAGGAATTGGCATCTGGAATTGGGCAAGTAATGATCAGGCTGGGGAAACCGATATCGTTATGGGATGCTGTGGTGATGTTCCCACTCTCGAAACCTTAGCAGCTGTCTCTATTTTACGAGAACACCTACCCGCAGTAAAAATTCGTATCATTAATGTGGTCGATCTTATGAAACTTCAACCACAAACAGAACATCCTCATGGGCTCAATGAAGGTGATTTCGATGATCTTTTTACTCAAAACAAACCGGTCATCTTTGCTTTTCATGGTTATCCATGGCTTATCCATCGACTGATTTACCGCCGCACCAATCATCATAACTTTCATGTTCGTGGTTACAAAGAAGAGGGAACCATTACAACAGCTTTTAATATGACCGTGCTTAATGAACTAGATCGTTTCCATCTCGTCATCGATGTGATTAATCGCCTTCCACAAACTGGCAATACTGGAGTCTATCTCAAAAAGCAGATGAAAGAAAAACTTATCGAGCATCAGGAGTACATCAATAAGCATGGGGAGGATATGCCGGAAATACGTCATTGGAAATGGGGAGAATAGCCTCTTAATATTTTCTTAGAGAATCTTAACCCGGATATTTCATACTGAAGTGTCATGAGGCGCCGTGCAAAGCTTATTAGTACAAGGCGGGCAAAGGATTGGGATGCCGGGCTGTATGTTTCATACTGTCCAAATCACAATTCGAGACCAACGCAGTAATGAGGAGCTTTCCACAAGCCGTAATAGATTTAGTGTGAAATATGCGGGTTAAAGCCAGGGCAGTCTCCACCGCGGTCTCCCGACCGCCAGTGGTTTCTGCATCAGGATTCGCGGCGCCTCATGACGATTCAGTATGAAATATTCGGGTTAAGGAAATTCATTCTTAATTCACCTTCTTTTTAAAAATAAGGAGAAGTGCTTCTTTGCTGTGAAGATGGTGGCTTGGAGTTTGTGTTTTTAAAAATTGATGATGAGGCCGCTTTTGTGTTGTGGTCACCGAGTAGGAGCCAGAATGGGTCGGGTAGAGTGATTGAAGCTCATAACCTGAGACTTCCTCTTGGTTCAATATTGATTCAAGCTGAGAACATAGAAGGTCATAGTTTACAGAAGGTCCTGGCTTGTCTATTTCCCTTTTGTGAATGGTGATCCAAGGCAATTTGATTTTCTTACAGGAGACCCATCGTAATTGAAGATGGGAATATTCAACTGTTTCTGGTGGGTAGGGGAGATGCTTGACTCTCCATGGTAATAAAGACGAAGTTTGCTTGATTGGATCGTGAGAGTTGCCTACGGTAAGTTTTTTCATGAAAGCTTCTATTTTTTAATTGAGTGAAACGATTCAAATATTTACTGCTTGAAGGGAAATTTTATATGAAATTTCTTGTGGTGCTCCTAGGTTGCTTGATGCTTGTAGGATGTGGCCCGGAAATTCTCTATTCCAATTTATCAGAATCAGATGCCAATACAATGATGGGGCTTCTTTTGGTAAGAAATATTCAAGCGGTCAAGACACCGCAGAAAGAAAATTTATTTTCAATCTCCGTTCCAAGGCAGCAGTTCGCTGCTGCAACAGACTTGTTAAAATGGTATGGCATACCATCCGAGAAATTTTCTGGTATCGGTGAAGTTTTTAAAAAAACAGGAATTGTCTCCTCGCCAAGCGAAGAAAAAATTCGCTTTATGTATGCCTTAAGTCAGCAGATTTCAGAAACCCTCAGTCACATTGATGGAGTCTTAGTTGCAAGAGTTTCTTTAGTATTACCTAAAAATGATCCCTACACAGAAACATTAACCCCCTCTTCTGCCTCTGTTTTTCTCAAGTTCCGACCAGGGAGTGTTCCTCCGACTTTAGTGCCTCAAATCAAAACGCTGGTGATGAAGAGTGTTGAAGGTCTCAACTACGATAATGTTTCTGTTGTTATTGTTCAGTCCGAGAGCATTGACTACTACTATCCTGTGAATGTGCAGCAAGAGGTCTCTTTCTTTGGCATCAAAATTCCTAAGTCCGCTTTGTGGAATTTCTGGTTCGTGATTTTAGGATTTATTTTTATCAGTATTGCTCTTGTAGTGGCTGTTATTTTTGGAAAAAAAATTGTTTTGGAATTGTTGAATAAGAAATCAGAGATCGTATCAGAAAATAAAAATCCTCCGGATGCTCCTCTCTCCGTTCCAACTCTTACGGTATCACCTCCGGTCATCTCCTCCACTGATACAGAAGAAAAAACGTAATCCAGCTTCACCCATTCCAAACTGTTTTTGGATTTCGAAAGAAAGAAAAGAAAGTTTGTTAAGGAAATTTTTCAGCTGGATTGAACGCGAAAACCACTTCAGATTTACGTTTCAAAAGCAAGGCCCTTTGGATAAACCAAGAAGCAGGAATGAACTCCACACTAGAATCTTCGGATCTTAACAAGATCGTCCCAAGCAGCAGCTCTCACCTTTGGAGTGATGAACTTCTTGACGCTTGGATAAAAAGAGAGGCTGCCGCTTCTGCTATTGATCAATGGATTTATTGGAATAATTCACCTCTACGTCATGCTTCTTTTGAGCTATTAACTTCTTTTTTTCCTGGCTCTCTATTCAAGATCTTTTTAACGGATTCTCGAGTTAGTGCCTATGTGGATCCACTTTTAAAATCTCAACTGTCCTGGAGTTCCTCCGTGGCTTGGTCTCCAGAGGATCCACTCTGGAATTTAGCTATGATGCCCCCAGGTCGATTTCGAAGATTAGCCTTCTTGAGTGCTTCTTGCTCAATGAAGAATGAAATAACTCAAATCATCGATGGTGCTATTGTAAGAAAACTTCGAAAACAGATAGGGGAGGATATTTTTCAATTTGTTCTCTTAACGAACGCTTCATTAAAATACTTTCTCGAATCAGTACACTTAGAGTTTTCCACGCTTGCACAAAATGATATTTCTGAGGCTATTCATCAAGGAGCTCTTATGATTGTGCAACAGGCTTTCTCATCCAAAGAACGAGGAATTCAAGAGCGTATAGCTACAAAATTTCCAGGATCTTTTGCGCATGGATATTGTGATGCTCCCCTTCCATCGGCTTCAGTAGCAGAAAAAATTCTTTGTGCACTCTGGAGGGAGGCTGGATCATGGTTATAGATTCACTCGAGTATCTATGGATGCTGCACCATGAAATCACTTTTTCATGTGCCAGTCGATTCCTCTTCCACTTTAAGTATTCAACAACACACAAGGTTGAATAGACTCATCATCATTGAAATTCATGAATATAGAGACTGCACCCTCTCCAATCGCTTCCTCATTACTACAATGGGATAAAGATTTACCAAGTTACCTTCTACGAGGTCCAGTGCTGACTCAACAAGAATTAGCCATTTGTTTGCAAGCTAGTGACCTAGTGGAGAAAGGAAGAGCTCGTGTTGTGGTGATGGAGGAAAATGCAAAGAAGGAATTTGAAAACCAAAAAAAATTAGGCTACGAGACGGGCCTGAGTGAAGGGAGAGCAGCAGCAGCAGCACATAATATTAAAACAGTCTTAGCTTCACTAGATTATTTCGAGCGATCACGAAATCAATTGGTGGGTGTTGTTATTAGTTGTATGCGGCACTTCATCCTTGATCTACCTCCTGAGGATCGATTTTATCAATTGATTGGTAAGGCACTTGATGAAGTAAAACAGCAGCCACGGATCGTGCTTCAAATTCATCCTCAAGATCGAGAGGCCGTTGATGCAGTCATGCCAAAGTTGCAACAGCTGATGCCTGAAGGCTCTAAAATAGAAGTGAGGGCACGTGAAGAATTAGCTCCTAATTCGTGCGTATTAGAATCTCCTTTAGGTTTAGTAGATGCTTCTCTTGAAAGTCAGCTGGCCATTCTTGAGTCATCCCTTTTGAAAGCCTCAGCAGAATCAGTATAAATATTTTTGAAAAAAGGAGTGATTGTCACAATGAGCTCTTATAAAAACCACTCATGATGGAACAAACATCGACTACCTCAGCAAATGCTCACACTTCGGAGGAAACTTCCTCGGTGGTGGTTCCCTGTTATCATGCAATGGGAGAAGATTTCTTAACGAAGCTCCAATCTATAGCCCTGGTTACCGAGCCTAAACCCCTACGAGGTCAAATTACAGAAGTTGTTGGAATGCTGGTGAAAGCTATTTTACCAGATAGTAAAATAGGTGAATTGTGTGAACTAAGAAGACCTGGAATCAAGGAACCGCTCGATGCAGAGGTGCTCGGCTTTAGAGGTGATAGTGCTTTGATTATGCCTTTGGGTGACTTCACTGGCCTCTCCTTGACCACAGAAGTGATTGCCTCTGGTAAAGTTCTTCAGGTAGGTGTTGGTCCTGGTTTAATGGGACGTGTTGTAGACGGTCTCGGAAGAATCATGGATAATTCTAAAGAAGTATTTATTCCTGAAACCTATTATAACGTTACTGCTGATCCTCCTGATCCTCTCCAACGTTCACTCATTAAAGAACCATTATCACTTGGAATTCGGAGTATTGATGGATTGTTAACCTGTGGTCAAGGACAACGGGTTGGCATTTTTGCTGCTGCTGGAGGTGGTAAATCCACACTTTTATCTCAGATTATTAGTAATACTGAAGCAGAAGTAGTGGTCATGGTGCTTATCGGTGAGCGGGGTCGAGAAGTACGAGAAACATTAGAGATGACGTTAACTCCCGAAAATAGAAAAAAAACCGTGATGGTTGTTTCCACTTCCGATCGGCCTGCGCTAGAGCGCCTCAAATCTGCTTACGTCGGAACGGCGATAGCAGAATATTTTAGGGACCAAGGAAAAAAGGTTCTCTTGATGATGGATTCAGTAACCCGTTTTGCTCGAGCTCAGCGTGTTATTGGCTTGGCTACAGGTGAACCTCCAGCACGTCGTGGTTATCCTCCCTCTGTTTTTTCTATTTTACCTCAACTTTTAGAACGTGCTGGTCCCGGTATCGTAGGTTCTATTACAGCCCTTTATACGGTCCTTGTGGAGGGAGATGATATGAATGAGCCAGTGGCAGACGAGGTGAGATCGATCCTAGATGGTCATATTATTCTCTCCCGCAAACTTGCAGCAGCTAATCATTATCCTGCTATTGATGTTTTGGCATCCATTAGTCGTGTGATGACGCAGGTTTCTCAACCCAAGCATTTAAGTGCTGCTGGCAAATTCCGTGAGCTTCTTTCCAAATATCAAGAGGCAGAGCTGCTGCTTAAAATTGGAGAATACAAAGCGGGAAATGATCCTATCACCGACGAGGCTATTGCCAAAAAAGAAGTCATGGATGCATTTTTGCGGCAAGGCCTGGGAGATCGCTCTACTTTTGAAGAAACTATTAAAAAATTAGATACTATTGTTCGATGAAGGCTTATCCGCTTGAGTCTATTCGATTATTACGAATGCGTAAAGAGGATGAGGCGCAGCGCAAGCTTGCTTCGGCTCGTTCCTATCAAGCACGTTTAGAAGAAGAGGTGCAACGAGCCCAGAAGAGTCTTGAGGATTATTTAACATGGATGAACAATGAGGCAGATCGTCTTTTTAAAGCAGTTCTTGGTACGATTAACCCTATTAAAAAAGTTACCGATATTACTCACCAAATCAGTTGGAATCGATCTCAGCAATCGACTTATGTTGTCCAAGTTGAGGAAGCTCATAAAAAATTAGAAACTGCAAAAGAAGAGACAGCTGCCTGTCTCCAAGCCCAAGAGGAGGCATACAAAGCAGTTTGGAAAATAGATCAACATCGTGATTTTTGGATGAAAGAGGAAATGTTACGTGATGAATATGAAGAGGAATCTGATCTAGAGGAAATAGCTGCTACCATGTTTGCAATGGGCGGGGTAAACAAAGGTGAATAAAAATAGGGGGCAAAGAAAAAATGCTGATCATTTCTTTCATGAAAAATCATGACCTTAACCCGGATATTTCATACTGATCTACTACGGAAGCCGGGAAGTCAGATGGATGCTGCGTTAGACTCCCATTTTGATTTGGGCAGTAGGGACACATACAGACCTGCATCAAAATGCTCGCCTGCCTTACCCCATCAGCCTTCGCGGCCTCCTCGTCACGATCAGTATGAAACATCCGGGTTAAAATGAAAATAATGCGTCAATAATTATAGATCGGTTCCCATTTTCTCATTGACGTTAATAAGAGTGTTGTCATTCTCATTTCGCACCTTTTTAATGTGGTGTCTCTTACTACTAACGGAATGCGATAGTAGTTCTAAAACCATGAGTACTATACGAGCAACAAAAGCTTATCAGACCCAGTCCAAATCAGAGGTTTCCTCTGCTACGATTCATTCTTCCAAGCCTGTGGAGGAATCGTACAGTCTCTATAATCTTCAGAACTCCTTGGAGTCTTCAAGCAATAGAAGTTATAACAATAAGGCTATTGCAGAAGATAACACAGAGAAAAAAGATCAGAGCAATTTTAACACTTCCCAATTAAAATCATCATCTGCTGTTCATCAGAAAAAGTTGGCAGCTTCCTCCTCTTCTCATCAAAATGATGTCGAGGATGTTGATGAAAAAAGCGATTTTCTCAAAGTAAAAAGTGATGATGGAGATGATGATCATCCTCAAAAAGAACGGGCTTTTTCTCTTCAAGGAGCCGGCATGGGAATAAATACTGTAACTGTTTCAATACTCGATGAAAATAAAGAAGACCTTTCAACTCTTTTATCAGCAGCAATGGCCTCTCTAAGCTCGGCTTCCTTTAAAGACGATGGCACAAGCAGTCTTCCGCAAGGCCCCGATACCAATGCTCTTATTGATGAGGTTGTGAGTAGTCTTCCCAGTCTTTCGCAAGGCCCCGATACCAATGCTCTTATTGATGAGGTTGTGAGTAGTCTTCCCAGTCTTTCGCAAGGCCCCGATACCAATGCTCTTATTGATGAGGTTGTGAGTAGTCTTCCCAGTGTTCCCAGTCTTTCGCAAGGCCTCGATACGAATGCTGCTTCTGATGGTGAGAGTGCAACAACTATGAAAGAATTCAATGAGAATAAATTGAGTTCCCTAGATGAGGTCCCAGGATTTTCTACTTCCTCTTTGGCAAATCAGTCTATTTCTAATTTTAAAAATGAAGGATCCATAGGCTCGTCAGATGCACTTGGAGGAAAGATTCCTGCTTCTTTGGCAAGTGCTATACGTACTGGTAATGTATCCACCTTCTTAAGTGAACTCACATCTACCGTAGATCGAGCACGCCTTAATAGTTCTAATGGCCAAGATATTTCATTCCAGTTTCGTAGTGACGTTCTTGATGCAACCACTGTTCATATTAATGCAAATACAGAACAAATGGAGGTTTTTTTCTCTACCAGAAGTCTTGCAAGTAATGATTTGCTCAATGCCAATATTGCTACACTTCAGAATCATCTTGCTACTCTTTGTTCTGGGCAAACAGTTGAGGTAAAAACTCAATTTCTACCTTCATCATCATCTTCAGAATTTAGTAATCAAAGAGAGGCTGAAAATGATTTTGCAAGCTTGAATCAAGAAAATAGAGGGCACTTAAACGATGATAAAGATACCCTATAGGCCTCTTGAATTTTCTCAAAGTGATGTGGCGGTTTATGAAGAATTAATTTTTTCTAAAAGATTTTTTCCACTTTCTAAAAAAGATTTTTCTCAACGACTCCGATTTGTTTTTCCTGCAGTGAATTGTAATGAATCATTTGACTTTCACCTCCCCTTGGAGATAGATCATCACCACATCGACATAGCACTAAAACCGACAATAGAAAGTAACATTACTAAAAGCCTTTCACAATTTGGTGGCAAGGAGTCTATTCCCAAGGATTTCCTGGATGCAGTAATAGCTTTTTGCAGTCAAAAAATACTTCAACTCGTAGAGAGTTTTTTTCAGTTACCGGTTTCATTAAGAAAAGCCGAAGAGAAAGAGGACGGCGATGATGCCGTAGAAGGAGAACAAAACCTCTGCTTTGAAGTTCTAAATAAGGATTCCCTAGTTGAAATCTATGGTGCAATAAAACTTCCCAGCGTGTTGCTTGAAAAGCTTCTTGCAATGGCTGCAACACTCCCACGTGCAATACGTTCCGATCTTAATCAATTTCCTTTTCAGGGAGAAATTGTTATTGGTACGACACAAGTATCCCCGCTTCAATTTAATAAACTTACATTAGGGGACCTTGTTTTTTTTGAAGAACCATCCGCATTGGTAACAGGGGAAGTTTTTTTTCATTTTGGTAATAATCAACGCCTGCCGATTTCACTTGGTGAAAAAAAACTCAATTCCCTAATTCGTCCCCTAGAAAAAATAGTTATTTCTCCATTGATACCAAAAGAGACCCCAGAATTAGAAAAAAAAGAAAATGTTCAAGAAGACGAGCTTGCTTCGCTAGAAAAACGTGTCAATAGAGAGCTCTCATTCAGTGCCGGTAGACTTTTTTTAACAAAGGATGAGATCACCCATGGTGCTAAATTATTAAAAATACCAGATACCACGACAGTTAGTAATCCATTGAAAATTTATGCTCATGGAGCATGTATTGGTGCTGGAGAATTAGTAGAACTCCATGGACAGCATGCGGTTTTTATTACTCAACTTAACCTCATAAAATGAATTTTAATATTGGAAATCCTCTGGAGATGATTTTGGTTTTGGTTGCAATTGCAATGATTCCATTTCTTGCTGTGATGGTTACTTCGTTTGCAAAAGTAATTGTTGTTTTTAGTTTAGTGAGAACAGCATTGGGCCTTCAATCTAGCCCACCCAATATGGTTCTTAATGGAATGGCGATTATTTTGTCGATTTACGTTATGTTTCCTGTTCTTTCTGACACCTATTATTTGAGCGAAAAATTAAACATTTCTAATGTGACCCTAGCGAGTATCGGGCCGATGGTGAATTCTATTAAGGAGCCAATAGAGACTTTTTTAAGTAATAACAGTAAAATGAGTGTTCAGAAGTTCTTTGTCGTTACCGCAAAACGCCTCTGGCCCCCTAAATATGGAAGTACCGTTTCACAAAAAGATTTTATTATTTTAGTTCCTTCTTTTCTTGTTTCTGAACTAACCGCAGCTTTTCAGATAGGATTTATTCTTTATCTTCCATTTATTATTATCGATCTCGTGATTTCGAATATTCTTATGGCACTGGGAATGATGATGCTGTCACCAACAACGATTTCACTCCCTTTCAAGTTGCTTCTTTTTTGTTTTGTCGACGGCTGGACACGTCTCATGGATGGATTAATTATGACGTACCGAATTTCCTAAAGAATGTTATGAATCAAGATGTCTCTGTAAATCTTGTTTCTCAGGCGATGTTACTCGTTCTAACATCATCACTTCCTCCTATTATTATGGCTACTGCAGTAGGTTTATTGGTGGCTTTATTTCAAGCGCTCACTCAAATTCAAGATCAGACGCTTCCCTTTGCAATAAAAATTATAGCCACTTTTTTAGTAATTGTTTACGCAATGAATTATGTTTTTGGAGATCTTTTGAACTTTGCAATAATTTCTTTTCGGGATTTTCCATCCATGTTGAATTATTAACTAAACGTTATGGGATTCTATTCTTGCATAAAATGGTCTTGATATGAGTGATATTACTCAGTTAATGATCCAAGCTCCCATGTTGTTAGCTCTTGGATCAGTTCGCTTTGGGACTGTATTGACCATTGTTCCTTTTTTTTCTGCAAGTGGTCTGCCTAGACAGGTTTTTTTAATCATTACAGTAGGGATTGTTGTTCCCATGACATCTCCTATGATTTCGCTTGAAAAATTAGATTTGTTCTTAATAGCAATCCTTATAGTTAAAGAAATTTTTTTAGGCATTATCATCTCTTTTTTTGTTTCCGTTATTTTTTGGGGAATTGAAATTGCAGGTGAGCTCATCGATCTTCAGCGTGGCACCACTGCCGGGGGAATCTATAATCCAATGTTAAGAGCTCAAGAATCCCCCATTGGTGGACTCTTTTTGCGTATTGTCAGTTATTTCTTTTTTTCTACAGGAAGTTTTCTCTCCTTGTTAGAGATTATGTTTGCAAGCTATCAGGCCTATCCGGTTGATAAGCTCTTTCCTCCATTTTCCATTGGCTGGCAAAAATTAGTATTTCCTTTTTTTACAAAAGTTTTTGAACTTGGAATTCTTTACTCGGCCCCTTTATTAATTATTTTTTTCTTTATGGATTTTGGGCTCGGCTTAGCGAATCGTTTTGTTTCGCAGCTAAATGTTTTTTTTATCTCCCTTCCTATCAAAAGCGGACTTTGTTTTATTTTTTTACCATTTTATATGCGTTACCTTATCGAGGGATTTCAGCATGAACTATTCACGACTACCGGAGTCGCACTTTTTTTAAAGGGGCTTTTCCATGGCTGATCAACCAAGTGGAGAAAAGTCAGAGGAGCCCACGTCGAAGCGTCTCAGCGACGCTAGAGAAAAGGGACAAGTTGCTAAAAGCACAGATGTTGTCACTACTGTTAGTACTTTTTTTGTATTAGAAACAATTTATTTAACTCTTGGGGATATTTATAAATCACTCATCAAATTCTTTGATGCTGTTTTTTTAGCAATTTCTAGTCCTAACAATAATTCAATGTTGAATATGTTAGAATTGTCTATCCCTCAACTCATCTCCTCCATGTATCCAGTCTGCATTGTTGCTGCAATCGCAGTGATTATTGCTAATGTAGGCCAATTTGGTTTTCTATTTTCATTGGACCCCCTCAAACCTGACATAAATAAGATAAGTCCTATGAGTGGATTTAAAAAAATCTTTTCAATGAAAACACTCTTTGAGCTAGTAAAGTCAACGATCAAGCTCAGCATTTTTGGTATTCTTCTCTGTTTTATTATTTCAAAATCAATAGGGCCTTTGGCAACATTACCTTTTGCAACCCTGATGAATTCTTTAGATGTTGTTCAACCTATGTTGTTAAATTTCATTGGCTCTTTCATGGCCATTTATGTCGTTATTGCTCTTTTTGATTTTATTATTCAAAAAAAACTGCTCTTAAAAGAGCTCAGAATGACTAAGGATGAGACAAAACGTGAAATGCACGATATGGAAGGAGATCCACAAATCAAAGGGAATCGGCGTCGTCTGCAACGCGAAATGATCTTTGAAGATACCTCCACAGCAACCCGTAAATCTACAGTGCTTGTAACCAACCCGACTCACTATGCAGCTGCAATTTATTATGAAAGAGGCAAAACCCCGCTGCCAGTTTTAAGGGCAAAGGGAAGTGGCTTTATTGCATTAAGGATGATTTCTGTAGCGCGCGAAGAGAATATTCCCATTGTTGAGAATGTTCCCTTAGCACGAGCTCTCTACAATGAACTTGAGGTCAATGATATCATTCCCAAAAGTCTTCTTGAGCCAGTGACTGAAATCTTACGTTGGGTCAGAACTCTGCCGCCACGCGTAGCAGAGTGAACTTTTCACACCTCCTTCACCCTGTAGGCGGGTTCATTTATTTTTAAAAATTATGAAACTTGATATTAACAATTCCACTACTGCTGCCAGTGCCAATCGGAAGCCTCAGATTTATTCTTCAGCAAAAAATCTGGTACCTAAAAGTCCCATTGGAAAAGAATTAAATGAGCGTTTTCAAGAACAAGCCTTTCGTTCAAATCCAGGCGAAAGTCCTATGGCCCGTGCTTTAGTTGCCTATGGCTATACTGTAGTGGATTATCCGTTATACCCTCAATATACAGACTCAGACTGGTTGGCTTCTCAAGTCTCCATGAGTGGACTTCGTATTGTTTTTCGTCAGCCAACTCCTCATGATTTAGCCGTCTGTTTTATGAAAAGGGAGGAGGGGCCAAAAATGCTATCACCTCTATTTGGAATAACAGAGTTTTTTGCTTTTACTCGTTACGAGTGCGAAGGCATCAACTATGTGGGAGGGAATATTGATAAGAATTTCAATATCAAAGAAAATAAAAATAATCTAAAAATGGAAAACCTCATTACTTTTTATAATCGTATTTTAGGAGAGATTGAATCTTATGAGCATAATGGAGTTTTTTTCATTTACGCAGAAGTTCATCGAAATAGTCGCTTTGAAAAATTTCCAATTTGGAACCGAGTAAGAAAGAGAATGATAGCTCAGAAGCAAAAGAAGTTACTTTCAATACCTCAATAAAAGAGGTTTGAAAATCGTGTTTTGAGTCCGATAGTCAAACGGCTATTGGTGAAGTTAGGAGCGATCCCAGCGTTATCTCACGACCCCTATTGGTCCTCAATCTGGCTATGTGACGACTCATAACGATTTAGGATGAAATATCTGGGTTAGTTATCCGAGATGAGTAATTTGACTATAATTTTTGACCTCTTGAAGAAAGTGAGATATTTGTTAGCGCATGGCAAATCCTGATGATACAAAACCAGAATTAGTAGAACAATTACCAGATGAGGTTTTATTGAAGAGTAAGGAAACTTCTACTGAAATAGAATCACCTGAGGTCAAGCCTCAGATAATAACCTCACCTCCAAAGGAAGTAGCACCTCAAGAATTATCAAAAGAGCCTAGCACCTCCCTCCAATTGAAAGTGGAATTATCTTTTGTATTAGGAAATCAAATGATTCCTATGGAGGAGCTCAACTCCCTTGTAGAGGGAAAAGTGATTTCTCTTGGAGGTTCTCAATTTGAAGCATCCGTGATGCTTCAAGAAAAAACTATTGCTCAAGCCGATTTAATTTTGGTGGAGGGAGTCCCCTCTCTTCAGATCACAAAAATAGTGAGTCCTTAAGAGATGATGAATCCGAGGGTTCAAGCTCGTGTATCAAGGCCTGTAGGGGGTGAAATCGACACTGCTGATTTACAGGGTGTAGGGCTGTATCGAGGTAAGGAAATTAAAAAATCTCGTGCTGATGATAATATTGAGTTTGGAATTCATGATGAGGGTGATGATCGTGGGGGGCAATCTGCCTCAAGCAGCAAAGTCGAACTCAAAAGCACTTCTCAAAAAAAGGAGAAAAATGCATTTGAGGATGAGCAAGAAAGCCTTCCTGATTTTGAAGAATTCTCCGAATCTCCTAATTTTAAAAAATTTATGGCTCAAATTAGAAGGAGTCAACGAGGCGGAAGTTATGATGAGATCAAGCAAACATTAGATTCTCTGTTTGATGATCCCACCTTAAAAAGTGCAGCGCTCAAAGGTGCTATTAAGGTTCTTGAAAGCCAATTAGATGATCCCTTGCTTAAGGAATTATTAGAACAAATTCTGAGTGATTTGGATGAGTCTAATGGAGCTGAAATTCGAGCTGGATACAATATTTCTCAAATTGCCGCATCAACAATAGGGGATGAGGCCGATCTTGTAGCTGCACTCAGAGATTTTTACTGTCAGGTCGTTTTTAGCAATCAAGATTTAGTAACGAACTATCGCACTATCATGAATTCTTTTCCGGAATTAGATCGAGTGAAGAGGGATAAAAACAAGAAAAAAAATAAGCAGGGACAAGGGGAAGAGCCAGATGGAAAAGAAGGCCAGGAGCGCCTTGAGAAGGCATTAGAGTTTCTTTTGAAATCATTAGCAGCAGAATTAAAGTCCAATGCTCCCTCTCTAGAACCTTCATTTTTAAAAAGTGTTATGGACGGCTTGTGTCAAATAGAATTTTTTCGTAATGCATACCGTTCATTTCTTCAAATGCTCACAAAAATGAATATGAATAACCCTGTTATTCCTGTGAAACCTTCTCTACTCATCAATGAAATATTGACGCGTGTGACCAAAGAGACACTTCTAGATGATGAGTTTTTGCGTATTGCAGAAAAATTTTCTGTTCCCCCACTTCAACTCTCCATTGAATTCCTAACTCGTATTTATGAAATGATGAGGCTTTTTCCAGAAAGAATCTTTCCTAGTGACGCTAATCGAGAAAATTGCTTAAGAGCGATACAATGCTCCTTAGATTCTGCCATTGCTCGAGAGAGTGAGATCGCGTGAGAGAGGGTAATAAGCTTTTAAAGCCTTAGCCTAGATATTTCATACTGATCACCTGTGGTGGTTGAAAGCAAGGGTCGATGCTGCTTGAGTTCGAAGTCTTCCTCGGCCAGTAGGGACTACTACAGCCGTCCTCAGACTTCATCACGTGCCCTCTTCCATCAGCCTTCGCGGCCTCTTAGTCAAGATAAGCATGAAATATCCGGGTTAGCAGAATTAGGATGAAATATTCAGGTGAACCCTTTACCATTTAGATTGGAGTTCATAGAGAGGCTTCCAGCAAACTTTAATTAAGAATAGAGTGATCAACACTCTTTATATCAATGACTATGATTACAGATGCCGTTCAACAGTTTTGTCAACAGTATGGTCTTTCCGGTGTATCGATGGAAGAAGGAGCAAGTTTAAATTTAATCATTGATAGCATTGGCACTCTTCAGCTTGATCATAAAGCACCTCACTTTCTTATAGGTCTAAGCAAAAAAGTAGAAAATCCATACTTGCTAAATGCTCGGAAAATCTTAGCTCGTGCTCATTTTAAAGAACCTAGAATTAAGCCTCTGCACGCTCAGCTTCATGACGATATCCTAGGATTCTACTTTATCTTCGAAGAGCAAGAAATTGACCCTTCTGTGCTATCAAATGCACTAGATTCTCTCACAGAACTGATGAGCCAGGTGTTTGAAAGTTTGTGATTGATAGATTAAATCCTTGCCTCACTGAATCACTTCTCATTACCGTTTTTATAATGGAGCTTAAAAGAATTTCCCCCTTTGATTTTAGAGAAGGTGGATTAACACTCTTACCTCAGTCTCGTCCTGAAAAACTTCCAACTGAAGAGCTCTCTCCTCTCATGGGTGATGCTCCTGTTTTGAGTAAATTACAGGAGCTATTTCGTGGAAATGAATTAGAGAATCTTGAATTAAGTTCTTTAGCACTCCCTGCGGAGACGCTCAAGGTTCTTGCTCAAGAGTCGCTCAAGTCGCTTATTGCAGATGGCTCATCACTATTAAGTTCTGCACAAGGAATTGCCCCGATGCACGAAATTGGTTGCGTCAAAGAGATGTTACTTGAGGAGGTTATGAATCACGAACTTCTTGCTGCCCTTAGAAGAACTATTCTCGGAGGATAAAGAGTGGTCTGTTTCGCAAAAATTCTTTTAATCTCAAAGTGAATATTACTATGACGCAAGAAAAGCATTCCCCCAATAGAGAGCGATTACATGCTTTGTTGGATTTGCTCAGCTATTTTTATATGGTTTATGGAAAACCAGAAAGGGCACGTCACTATTTACGTCTTTTAATTAAATTGAGACCTAGTGATAGTCGCCTTCTAAGGTCGTTAGCACGTAGTGAAATGGAGTCTGGCAACATGGAGGAGGCGAAGGAGATCTTGGAAAATAGTTTAAATATGAGTATGGATCAAGAGGAACGAGCTGCAACATTTCTTCTTCTAGGTCGGGTTTTAATGCGCCTTCAGCGCCTGGAGGATTCCTCTCATGCTATAGCTGAATTTTTAAGTCTCAGAAAACTTCTAAATCTTAAAGTATGATTTTTTCTAGAAAAACCAAGATTATCGGCTCATGAACGAATTTTTAGAACAATTTCACAGTTGGATTACACGTTCTAAGAAATTCGGAGATTTCTATATAGCATTTCTGATTGTTGCCATTATCGGGCTTTTCATCCTGCCTGTACCTCCATGGCTTCTGGATTCATTGATTTCACTGAATCTCACGATCTCTATCGTGATGCTCATGATGGCGCTTTATGTTCCTAATGTATTAGCCTTTTCAACGTTCCCAAGTTTGCTCTTAATTACAACGTTGTTTCGGTTATCGCTTAATATTACATCAACACGAATGATTCTATTGGATGGTTATGCAGGAGAAATAATTTATGCGTTCGGTAATTTTGTGGTAGGAGGAAATTTTGTTGTTGGTGTTGTTGTGTGGATGATTCTCCTTGTAGTTCAGTTCATTGTCGTAACCAAAGGTGCAGAGCGAGTTGCAGAGGTAGCTGCACGTTTTACTTTGGATGCGATGCCAGGTAAACAGATGAGTATTGATGCTGATATGCGGGCCGGAGTGATCGATATTAAGGAAGCACAAAAAAGGCGTCACAATGTAGAAAAAGAGAGTCAGGTTTTTGGTTCGATGGATGGTGCTATGAAGTTTGTTAAGGGAGATGCTATTGCGACATTAATTATTGTTTCGATTAATATTATTGCTGGAATTACAATTGGAATTTTACAAAAGAAAATGGTGATTGGCAGGGCCGTTGAAACCTACTCTATTTTATCGATCGGAGATGCCTTAGTTTCCCAAATTCCTGGATTGCTGATCACGATTACTGCAGGAATTATTGTAACGCGTGTTGGTTCTGAGGAAAAAACAGGATTGGGTTCAGATATTTTTGGCCAAGTGCTAGCAATTCCCAAAGCATTGATGATTGCAGGAACGATTTTATTATTTTTTGCAATTGTTCCAGGTTTTCCCAAAATTCAGTTTGGCTTATTATCAATTATTGTTCTTGTGCTTGGGTATATGCTGGAGCGAGGTCCCCTCCCTCTCCTAAAAAAAGGAGGTTCATTATTGCTCTCTCCAGGCTCTAAAAAAGCAGCTACTCCTCCTGGAGAATCCTCTGCTGATGAAACAAAAGAGGCCTCACATGAAGAAGAATTTTCAATTACTGTTCCGGTTTTGCTTGAAGTGGATGCTGCTATTCAAGAATTCATTTCTCCAGATGCCCTCAATACAGAGCTCGTTCAAGTGAGACGTGCCCTCTATCATGATTTAGGTGTCCCATTTCCAGGGATTCATTTGCGATTTAATGAAAATTTTAAAAAGGGAGAATATCAACTTCTTTTGCAGGAAGTGCCGATGTCTTCGGGAGTTCTTCGGCCTGAATATCTCTATGTTCGAGAAAGCCAGGAGCACCTATTAGCATTTCATATTCCTTTTGAACCTGTTGAAACACCTCCTGATCAAGTTCCTGCAGTCTGGGTGCCTATTGCTCAACAACAATTACTTCAACAAATTGGATTAAGCGGGATGGATTCTCCGAAACTATTGAGTTTTCATATTTCGCTTGTATTGAAAAAATATGCTGCTGATTTCATCGGCCTACAGGAAACCAGAACGCTTCTCTCCCAAATGGAAGCAGATAATGTTGAGGTTGTTCGTGAGGTGCAGCGGGTGTTGCCACCAACGAAAATTGCAGAGGTCTTACAACGCTTGGTTCAGGAAGAAATTTCTATCAGAAATTTACGCACTATTTTCCAAGCACTTATTGAATGGGCTCCCAAAGAAAAAGATGTGTTATTATTAACGGAATATGTACGAATTGCCTTGCGCCGCTATATTAGCTATCATTTCAGCGGTGGTAGAAATGTTCTTGTGGCCTATATCTTGGAGCCGAGCGCTGAGGAACAAATCAGAAAATCAATTCGACAAACTTCTGCTGGAAGTTTTTTAGCAATGGATCCTGTGGTTAGCAAAAAACTTGTTAATGCTGTTAAGGAACAGGTAGGTGATATTGCGAATAAAGAACGCCCCCCTGTTCTTATCTCTTCCATGGATGTACGTCGTTACATGAAAAAACTCATTGAACTCGAAATTCCACAACTCACTGTGCTTTCCCATCAAGAATTAACAGAGGAAATTAATATACAGCCTCTAGGTCGTATAGGTATTAACTAACAGATGATATCATGAATGCAGCAAAACCTTGGCTCCTCAAAGTATTGAATGGCCCAAATGCAGGAGCTCAGATCATGGTATCCAAGGAAATTACTATAGGCACTTCATTGGAGAGCGATCTGGTTCTTAACGACCCTCATATTGCCCCCATTCATTGTCAAATTAAGAAGGAGAAAGAGGAGGGGTTTGATATCATTCCAAGAGATGGGATTTTTTTTATTAATGGAGTTCAGGTGTTAGAGAAGCAGGCTTTACTAACATTAGGTGATGTTTTAACGCTTGGTAGTACCCATCTCACTGGAGGGCCTAGCGAGCAGCTTTGGCCACCAGTTAAGATTCCTGAAATGCAAGAAATTGGATTAGTTGCTCCAGAAAGTCCACCGGAGACTTTACCGGAGCCACCTGCAGTAGGATCAAACTCACCATCTCAAAATAAACGGCCCTTTTCTAATATTTCCATTGCTATTCTTATCATTGTAGGGGCTTGTCTTTTTATGGGGGTGGTGCTTTTTAGAATTATTGCACACAAGAATCTCATGGTTCCACAAAACTCTTTTCAACCCACATCATTTGATAAGGAAGATCAGGAAAGAGTCAAAGAACAGAGAATTGCTGCTGAAGTCACTGCCAAGGAGCTGGAAAAAAAATTTCCAAAAAACAAAATCAAGGTTGTGGAAAGAAATGGAACATCTCTTCTCTACATCTATGTGCATGATCAAATGCAGAGTGACTATGTTCGCAAAACAATGAATGAGGCAAATGTTTCTATCGTCTGCAATATCATCAATATTGGTAATATTGATGATAGTGGTCTTGCGATGATGCAAGCGATGAACTTAGCTGTTTCAGTTGCCGTAGATGATTCCACTGGGAACGTGACATGGAGTGGCTACCTTCCTAATCAAGAGCTCTATGATGCCATGAAAAAACAGATCGAAAGAGATTTGCCTGCAATCACAGAGCAAGAATTTCATATTGTTTTAGGAGATGAGGCAATCAAGCATGTTCGTGAAATATTAACAAAAAACTATTTTGGTAATATTACCTCAACTCCAGAACGACAAAATATTACACTCACTGGCACTATTGGGATGGGGGATAGCATTCGATGGGAAGAGGTCTTGAAAAAACTCAAAGAAGAATTTCATGATAATGTTAAATTCTTAAATATGGTTACCGTTGGTGCGGCTCCTAGTAAGATATATGGTTTTTTTAATGCCCCAGTTGTTTCAATATCAATCTCTTCCTCCCCTTATGCAATTCTTGGCAATGGAGAACGTATTTTTCCTGGAGCAAAAACGAATAACGGATATACGGTCGATTCAATCACTCGGAATGGAATCCAATTAATCAATCATGGTGACAAAAAAACTATTCCACTCAACGGACAGTCATCAATTCCGGAATTGAATATTAGTGATGAGTCTCCCTAGTCCGGGTATTATCTTTTTTGTTTGATTGCGTAACAATAGGCTTACAATAAAAAATCCTAAAAACTTATGATTAATAACAAAAAAAAACAGATCATGGAGATGGGGGAATCTCTTCAAAATGATCATAGTGGTAAGTATCGCTTGACTCTGCGCGACCGTGTTATCTCTCTGCGTCAAGAAACCGAGGTGAAACTCAAAGATGAAAAAGATCAAGGAAAAGTCAAATGCTTGGAGGCCATGATGAGAGCATTGATGATTGCAGATCGTATATTAGATAAACTCTTTGTTTGTGCACCTCACGAAATGAATGACCAAAGTCGTGCTTTGGAGTAGTTCTTATTAAAAAATGACTCTCTGTCATACCCTTTTCCAGAGTGTTACAGCTGCCAAGCTAAGAAACATGGTAGTAAAATGGGTAACCTAGCCCGGATATTTCATACCGATCTACTGCGTAAGCCGAGAAGTCAGATCGATGCTGCGTTAGACTCACATTTTGATTTGGACAGTATGTACACATACAGCCCTGCATCAAAATGCTCGCCTGCGTTGACTTGCTCGCTCCCGCTCGTCTCGCCCTTTTAGGGCTGCCCACTTAAAGCCAGGGCAGTCTCCCCCGCGGTCTCCTGACCGCCGGTGGTGCCCCATCAGGATTCGCGGCACCTCGCAAGGAATCAGTATGAAATATGCGGGCTAGAGGAATGAATGATTCACTCCACTCTTGAAAGGAATAACCGAATGGTGGAGGAGGTGGGATTCGAACCCACGGAGGCTTTAACACCTCTCCGGTTTTCAAGACCGGTGCAATAAACCACTCTACCACCCCTCCAAATTTTTTATGTAGGCCTCCTGCAATCAACTTGCTGAGTCGTACTATTTCATGCCAGGCAGGAACCTTTTGTATGCTGCATCAGGTTTGAATCGCTCCTAAGTAGCAGGTGCTGATACAGCCATTGTTGCGCTGAAATCCTTGTCCTTATCCTAAGAAAAATTCATCACTCCTAATGCTCCCTCTCTACTGAATGCACTAGAGTATGAAATGACCGGACTTATTAATATTCAATAACGGAACTGTGTCAAAGCTTTTGCATTAACCCGCATATTTCATACTGGTTCGTCGCGAGGCACGGCGAATCCTGATGTAGACACCACCGGCGGTCGGAAGACCGCGGTGGAGACTGCCCTGGCTTTAACCCGGATATTTCACACTAAATCTATTACGGCTTGTGGAAAGCTCATCATTACTGCGTTGGTCTCGAATTGTGATTTGGACAGTAT
>WBXG01000012.1 GCA_008932965.1 Verrucomicrobiota bacterium | reverse complement strand
TGGTGTATTGGGATAATTGGCAAGCCACGTGAGCCATGCTGCTTGGGCTTCTAGAAGTTTTCCTGCATTTTGAAGTTCAACAGCTGCTTGAAAACCAGCTTGAGAAGGATCGGTGATAGTGGCTTTTGAAGTGCCGGAAGTTCTTTTTTTGAAAAAACTAAAAGCAGTGTGATTGGTGTATGGCTTGATAAAAAGCACATAACCAAAAATGCCTACAGAGCCAAAGACAAGTAATCCAATGATAAGAAGAATAAGTATTTTTGAAGAGCGCATAGGTTTTAAGAAGCTAAAATTTAGTAGGAAACGATACAATGGTTCCTTGGAATAGACAATATTGGAAAAAGCACTGTTGTAAAAATAGAGGGTTTGGACAAAAGTGTCTAAAATTGATGCAGCGCAAGGAGCCCCGAAGTGATGCCTCAATGCCTGATTTTAGGCATTTTGGAACATGCTCTAAATAAAGCCTCTCTTTTTCCACTCCCCTACATTCTCACCAGCCGAACGCTGGATTAAATCCATGGTGAATTTAATAAGACATGCTTCCCAGGCTTCATCGATACCTTCAATGAGTGTTGCGGTTTGATCATCACCCTTGCTGATTTCATCTTGGAGGCGACTAATTACATCCTCTTTAGGCTGCCTAAGGCATTGTTCAGATATATCGGTTTTTTTAAAAACAAAACCATAGCGCAATATTTTTAAGTGCTCCGGATATTTTCGAAAAAGCTCTATCATCTCCTCAGCCTGTTCTCCGAATCCCTCGAGCAGAAATTGATGCATGTATTGAGGGGCCATGATGCGAGGGCGTTCTGCATGAATCCTTCCAGCTCGTACGCGTACAGTGCCAACTTCGTCCATCGGTTCTGTTACAAGATGAAATTGAAAACTCGTATGACCAAACGTTTCAATAGCATGTCGCGGCTCAACAACGACACGGGTGTTTTCAAGTGCATAAGTAAAATCGTCAGAGGAGATCATGAATGTAAGAATTTAAAATGAAAAGACCGATGAAGATACACTTTTTTTCACTATTTACACACTTAACCCGCATATTTCATACCGATCACCTGCGTAAGCCGCGAAGCAAGGGTAGATACTACGTTCGCCCAGCCTTAAAATGCTCGTCCAAGATGCGCTAATAAGCTTTGCATGGTGCTTCATGACACTTCAATATGAAATGTTCGAGTTAACTATTATTTCTTGTCACGCTTTTAAAAACCATGCTTTCGAAATTTTTTATTGAGAGACCTGTCCTCTCCAACGTTATAGCGCTTGTAACAATGCTATTGGGGACCGTAGCCATTATCAATTTGCCGATCACCCAGTATCCGCCGATTACTCCACCAACAGTTCAGGTTACTGCTTATTATCCGGGGGCTACGGCAGAAACGTTGATAAAAAAAGTAGCACTTCCTATTGAACAACAGGTCAATGGAGTCCAAGGAATGCTCTACATGTCCTCAACTTCAACAAGCACGGGAACATACATTTTGACTGTGACATTTCAAATAGGAATGGATCCTGACATGGCTCAAATTCTTGTGGAGAATCGAGTCTCTGCAGCTCTAGCTCAGCTTCCTAGCCCTGTGCAAACACAAGGAGTGGTGACAAAAAAAACCTCCACCTCGGTATTGCAGCTTATCACGATAACCTCTCCCACAGAAAAGTATGATGCCCTCTTTCTTAATAACTATGCCACTATCAGTTTGCAAAATGAACTGATTCGTCTTCCAGGCGTTGCTAATATTAATGTCCTTGGCATAGGGCAATATTCCATGCGCATCTGGCTTAATCCGGACCTGATGCAGCAGCGCTCGTTGGTTCCTGAAGATGTGATTAATGCACTGACCCAGCAAAATGTTGAATTAGCAGCTGGCCAGTTTGGATCCCCACCTGCCGAACAAGGCCAAGATTTTCAACTTTCAATCACCGCCAATGGATCGCTCAACAAGGTTTCTGAATTTGAAGAGATCATTGTGAAATCTAGTACTTCCGGTGGGGGGAAAATCACACGGCTCAAAGATGTTGCTCGTGTTGAGTTGGGTTCTCAAGCCTACAACCAATTTTTTGAAGCTAATGGAAAGCCTGCTGGTGGACTTGCTATCTACCAATTACCAGGATCTAACGCCATCAATACAGCAAAGGGAGTCAGGCAAAAAATGGAAGAGCTGGCAAAAGATTTCCCCAAAGATCTTGCTTACGATATTCCTTTTGATTCTACGATTATCGTGAAGGAATCGGTGAATGAAGTTTACATGACACTGTTTGAAGCTGGAATTTTAGTCCTTATTGTCATTGTCGTTTTTTTACAAGATTGGAGGGCCTCGCTTGTTCCTGCAACAACTGTTCCTGTGACTATTATTGGTGCCTTTGGAGCGATGGCACTTTTGGGCTTCACTGTTAATACCATGTCACTCTTCGCCATCGTCCTCTCTATTGGCATTGTTGTTGATGATGCCATTGTGATTGTTGAAGGGGTGGTGCAGCATCTCGAAAAAGGAGTAACACCGCACGATGCAGCAATTAAGGCCATGAATAGTCTCTTTGGTCCTATTATTGGAATTACTCTTGTCTTAATGTCTGTGTTCCTTCCTGCAGCTTTCATGCCGGGGATGATTGGACAAATGTACTGTCAATTTGCACTCGTGATTGCAAGTACTGCTCTCATTAGCGCCATCAATGCCATGACTCTCAAACCAACCCAATGTGCACTTTGGCTAAAAAAAAGAGATCCCAAGGCGACGCTGAATGTTTTTTTTCGAGCTTTTAATGCCATTTATCATCCTCTGGAAAAGTGGTATGAGCGTGCTATTGGATTTTTAGTGAGCCATAGTCTGCAAGTAACAATTATTGGATTGTTGCTAGCATCTCTTGCAGGCTGGGGTTTTACAAAAATCCCTACTGGTTTCCTTCCAAGTGAGGATCAAGGGTACTTAATGGTTATTTCAAATCTCCCTAAAGCGATCGCCCAAGGAAGAACAAAAGCTGTTGTCAAGACCATGGCAGAGGAGATACGTAAATGTGAGGCTGTCAAAAGCACTCTCATTGTGGGGGGAATTCCACCCTTCGATTCTAATGATGGTATTGTTTATATTATTTTAAAAGATTGGGGAAAACGTGGCCCCCGAGGAGATCTTAAGATGGTCTATGAGGATATAAAAAAAATTGCTGATAGTCATCTTGAAGCCCGTTCAACGGTGATTATTCCGCCACCTATTCAGGGTCTCGGTTTTTCAGAAGGTTTTCAAATGCAGGTGAGTCTTATTGATAATTCTTTTAATTATGAAAAATTACAAAAGGCAGTTGAAAAAATCACAGCCCGAGCAAACAAGGATCCAATGCTGGAAAACGTCAGCTCGAGCTTTTTGGCCAATATTCCGCAGCGTCATCTTACTATTGATCGTCGTGAGGCAGCTACCTATGGGGTGAGTGTTGGTGATATTTTCAATTCTCTGCAAACCTACCTTGGTTCGACCTATGTCAATCAGTATAATCAATACGGGCATACCTTTGATGTCTTTGCCCAAGCAGATACAAGCTTTCGAGCCAACCCAGATACAATGAAGAAATTTTATGTGCATGGTCAGACAAGCAGTCAGAAAAATGGTCAGACAAGTGGCCAGACAAATTCCATGGTGCCTCTTGGCTCACTAGTAAAAATTGATCACTCCTTTGGACCTTCGACAATAACGCTCTACGATATTTACCCCTCTGCATCTATTATTGGAGTTCCCTCTCATGGAACGAGTTCAGGACAAGCATTAGAAGAGTTACAAAAGATTGCTGATGAAGAATTGATTTCTGGTGCTAAAACCTCCTGGACTGCGATGTCCTATCAAGAAAAACTTGCAGGAGCCTCCACCTATCTTGTTTTTGGGCTTGCTCTTCTTTTGGTTTATTTGGTTCTTGCAGGTCAGTATGAAAGTTGGATTACCCCTGTTGCTGTTATTTTAGCCGTTCCTCTCGCCTTACTTGGAACAGTCGTAGCATTAGGAGGAATAGGATTAGCCAATAATATTTACGTCCAAATTGGTCTTGTCCTTCTTATTGCACTCTCTGCGAAAAATGCCATTCTTGTAGTAGAAATGGCTCGTGAGTATCGTGCTGCAGGCCACGCAATCATCGAGGCTGCATCGATGGCTGCTATTAATCGCTTTCGTCCGATTTTAATGACCTCCATCACCTTTATTGTTGGAGTGATGCCCCTTGTCTTTGCCTCCGGTGCAGGTGCCAATGCTCGGAAATCACTCGGTATTGCTGTTGCTTCAGGAATGCTAGCTTCAACCTGTTTGGCAGTCGTTTTGGTTCCCTCTTTCTTTGTGGTTTTAGAGCGTTTCGCAGAACGTAAGAAAAATAGTGTTACTCCGAAACATCCGGACTAGCCCGCATATTTCACACTAAATCTATTACGGCTTGTGGAAAGCTCATCATTACTGCGTTAGTCTCGAATTGTGATTTGGGCAGTATGAAACATACAGCCCGGCATCCCAATCCTTCGCCCGCCTTGTACTAATAAGCTTTGCACGGCGCCTCATGACACTTCAGTATGAAATATCCGGGCTAACTCCTCATAGATAAAACGGAATCCCTTGCTCGGCGAAATATTCTTTTTGTTCACGGAGGTATTGATTTCCGAGCTTTTCAAATCCCTGCTGCTCTCGAAAAGTTTTTAAAAAGTGGTTGACCTTTTGAAGTAGCTCTTGGTCCTCAAGGCGTACTCCAATAGCAGATGAGCTCACTTCGAGTGGATTTAAGAGTGCTACTGTTTGATCAGGATGTGCTTTATAAAATTTCCAAATACTAACCACATCATAAATGAAACCATCAACGCGATTCTCCAGTACTTCTAGTACAGCAGTTGCCTCTTGATCAAACATGATGACGGTTGCTTGTGTGAGGTTTTTTTCTGCCCATTGCTCTCCAATGGTTCCTTGTCGCACAGCAATTTTTATTCCTGGATGGTTTAGGTCACTACTACGATGAATGGGGCTTTGTTGATGTGTTAAAATTCCAATACTGAGTGTTAAGTAAGGATCAGAAAAAGCAATGCTTTGACGACGCTCTGGAGTATCGGTCATGGATGAAATAATCAGGTCAATTTTTTTTGTTTGAAGAGAAGGAATGAGTCCCACGAAAGGAATATTTTCTATCTCTACTTTTCGATGGAGATCGTCTCCTAGTGCTTGTGATAATTGAACGCTGATACCATCAGGATTTCCTTGAGCATCGATCATCTCAAAGGGAGGGAAAGAGAGGTCCATGCCAACACGTAAGGGCTGTGAGCTCGATTTTTTTTGACATGCTAGGAGGCTTGAAAAAAAGAGAGCGATGAGTACAAAAAGATACTTGTTCATTAGGAAATGATTTTTATTCCTCCTTGATGGCTTTTTCTAATGCTACCTGATCGATGATTTCTTGAGGCATTTTTTTCTCTGTTTTGGCTCCTAGGGTTTGGAGGCGCTGTGCGGTAGTGATGAGGTTTCCTTTTTGCGATGAGAGACGTGCAATAGCTTCATCCTGAGCGTTGAGTGTTTTAGCTAGTTGAGTTCGTATGTTGAGAAGATGACTTAAAAAATCGACAAAACGATCATGTAGTACACCTCCTAAACGCGCAATTTCTAAAACGTTTCGGGTTTGTTTTTCAAATTTCCAAAAATGATGGATTGTTCGCAGTGCTGCAAGGAGAGTGCTCGGGGTGACTAGGATAATGCGATGAGCAAAGGCAAATTCAAAAAGCTGAGAATCGGCAGTAAGTGCAGCACCAAAGGCAGGTTCAATAGGAAGAAACATCAAGGTCATCTCAAGTGTTTTGCCCTCGAAAAGAGTAGGGTATCCTTTTTCAGAAAGAGATTTGATATGGGTGCGAACTGCTGCAGCGTGACGTGCGAGTGCTTGCTGTCGATCGCTCTCCGTGGTCGTATTACAGGCGCGTTCATAGTCAACAAGAGAGACTTTGGAATCGACGATAATAATTCGATCTTCTGGAAGATAAATAATTGCATCGGGACGAAGACGCTCGGAAGTCGAGACTTGCAGCTCAAATTCTCGCCCTCGTTCTAAGCCTGAGAGCTCGAGGGTACGTTCTAAAATGAGCTCTCCCCAAGCTCCACGTCGTTGAGATTTTCCCTGCAGGGCCGAAGCTAAATTTTGAGCATCCGTTGAGAGTTGGTGATTGAGAGCCGCAAGTTGTTGTAATTGCTGTTGAAGGCTTCCGTGATGGTGAAGACTTGCTCCATGGATTTCCTCCACACGTTTTCGAAAGATTTCGAGATTCTCTTTGAGAGGTGAGAGAACATGAGTTAATTGCTCTTGGCTTTCTTGAGTGAGCTGCTCTGTTTTCTTTTCTAAGATTTCTGTAGCAAGGTTACGAAACTGAGCTGTCATAATCTCCGTAAGTTGGAGCTGCTCCTGTTGCTTGCGATCTGCAGATGCTAGAAGATCGTCGACTTGTTTTTTCCAAGGAGCAATAGCCTCGAAAAGTTCTTGGGTTGCTCGTCGCGTACGAAGCCACCATCCAAGAAAAATTCCAGATAAAAGAGTGCTAGCAGTAAGGAGTAAGAGGAAGGGGAGATTCATGAAATATCCGGATTAGCAGAGTTCTTTTTTAATTTGCTCATGGAAATGACGGACAAAACCGAGTGCAAATTCCTGGAGGGAGAGTTGTGGGTTTTCTAAAAGGGGTCTCAGATCAAGAGCATAGGCAATATGAGTTGCAAGATCGACCCGATGAGGATCAGTAAAGGTGGCATTAGCTCTATATCTCCCAAGCGTACCGAGGTCATAATGTTTCCCTCCAGCAATCTGAGAATCAAAAAGAGAAATCAATTTTTCTGTAAGCTGAGGATGAGCACTGACATCAAGTGAGATTTTATCGTCATCATTGAGCCAATCAAGACTGCGCCAGACCTCACCTCCTAATAACTTTTTTGGATGCTGTGTTGCTGGTAAACGTCTGAGAGCCTCAATCACCCCGCGGCAGACAGCACGATGGGTAGGGTGTTTATCAAGAGGATGGTGGGTATAAATCACCTGAGGGTGGAGTTGCTTGAGTATTTCGTAAAGGGCATCAACGAGATCGTGGCTACAGGGGTCTTGTAGGAGTGAGGAAGAAAAATCAAGTTGGGTTACAAAGTGATAACCACCTAAGCGTGCAGCATGATGTTGTTCTTTTTTGCGGGTATGGGCCATCTCTTGATCACTGTAGGAAGCATAAGTTCCTGAACGCGGGCTACCACTGCCATGGGTGCAGATAATTCCTCCAAAATGTTGTATGGGATTTTTATAACACTCCAAAATTCCATGCAGGGCCATGATTTCGAGGTCATCTTGATGGGCCCCAATTCCAAGATGGGTGAGCTCTGAACAGGCCTGAGTAAAGGAGATACTGGTGGGAATAAAAAGATCCATCGTAATATCTTAAATACTATGAATAGAGATTGAGTGAGTACGAATAGGCCATTTTTTTAAAAGATAGTATCTTTATGAGGAATCGAATGGAGATAATATTTTTTCTTAATGGAATCTATTTTTGTTCTAAGTTAGCATAAATCACCATGTCCTTACTACAACCTCGAGCTCCTGTGATCATTGCTGGTCGTTCTTTTTCTTCAAGGCTTCTTTTAGGAACGGGAAAATTTTCATCTTCTCACGTGATGCGTGATGCTTTGGATGCCAGCGGTGCTCAAATAGTGACTGTGGCATTACGTCGTGCTGATCTGAGCGGAAAAAAAGATCCGTTTGCCAATATTCTCGAATTTTTAGATAAAGAAAAATATTTAATTCTCCCTAATACAAGTGGTGCCAACACTGCAGAGGAAGCGATCCGTCTCGCTCGATTAGCTCTTGCAGCTGGATTGCCTTCGTGGGTTAAGTTGGAAATTCATCCCGATCCACGCTACTTACTTCCCGATCCTATTGAGACCTTGCGTGCTACCGAGATTTTGGTGAAAGAGGGGTTCACTGTTCTTCCCTATATCAATGCTGATCCTGTTCTAGCCAAACGATTACAAGATGTAGGAGTTGCTGCCGTTATGCCGCTTGGTTCACCTATTGGATCCAATCGAGGCCTGGAAACTCGTGCTATGATTGAAATCATTGTGGCACAGGCCATCGTTCCAGTTATTGTCGATGCTGGTTTAGGGGCTCCGAGCCATGTTGCTGAGGCTTTCGAACTTGGAGTCGATGCTGTTTTGGTTAACACAGCTATTGCAGCAGCAGCAGATCCGATCCGTATGGCAAGAGCTTTTTGCCTAGCAGTGGAAAGTGCCCTTGAAGCTGTTGCAGCAGGACTTCCCTCAAGAGCAGACCATGCGTTGCCAACGAGTCCGTTGACAGCCTTCTTAGAAAAATAAAAATTCGCTCAAACAAAGTCTTTTTTTCTACGCAGCCTTCTCTTTACGATGAGTAGGATCGATCTGGGTTCAACCTAAAAATGGCAATGGGCCGGTCAACTGTGATTTCTTTTTAGAATTTTTAGGATGCTTTATCTTCCCATTGTTTTATCTCTTCGATTCTATTCAATTTTGTAAGTTTTCTTAACCTTCAGTTTATTCCTATGTCTGAGACTGTAACCCCAATGATGAAGCAGTATCATTTACTGCGACGTGATCTTCCTCCAGATACATTTTTACTTTTTCGTCTTGGAGATTTTTATGAACTTTTCCTAGAAGATGCAGTACAGGCTGCTCCCATTCTTAATGTGGCTCTCACCAAGCGAGGGGAGACTCCGATGTGCGGTGTTCCCTATCATTCAGCACGGGTTTATTTAGAAAAATTACTCGCTGCAGGGAAGCGGGTAGCACTTTGTGAGCAGGTAGGAGAGGTTCAAACAGGAAAGCTCGTACAACGTCAAATCACTCGAATCTTAAGTCCAGGAACCTTGGAGGATGTAGGATTAGAGTCCTCTACGAATAATTTTACGGCAGCTATTCATGTTCATTCCAAAAAAAAGAATGAGGAAGCCATATTCTCTTTTGGGCTGGCCTTTATCGATTTGAGTACTGGAGAGTTTTTTGTTACGGAACTCTCGAATTATGAAGCACTCTTAGACGAGATAGTTCGGGTCTCTCCTGCAGAAGTAGTGGCTCCGAGAAAAATAGAGGAGGCTCTTCCTCTCATAAAAAAAGATCTCTCCTCGCTCGAATTATTGGAGGATTATCTTTTTGATCCTACGAGTGCACACGAGCTTCTCTCTTCCCATTTTAAAGTTCAGTCCCTTGATGGCTTCGGAGCTGATGAAGTCCCCATGGGTATAATAGCGGCAGGGGGACTGCTTCACTACCTTACTCGAAAACTACGTCGTGATGTCTCCCATCTACGGACGTTACGTCCGTATCATCATCACAATCATCTTCTCATTGATGCAACAACACAGTCTCACTTAGAGCTCGTGAATTCACGCGCAGGTCGCGGGATGACCCTTCTAGGGGCCTTGGATCGGACAAAGACACCGATGGGGAGTCGAATGCTACGTGAGTGGATGGTGCGTCCTCTCTCTGAGCCTGCTGCTATTACTGCTCGACTTGATGTGTTGGCTCTCTTGTTAGATCACCCATTGTTGCTTGGGGATCTTCGGGAAGAACTCTCTGGGATTCGTGATATGGAGCGTTCTCTTTCTCGCTTGAGTCAAAATAGTGCCAACGCACGTGATTTAGTTTCATTAAGTTCTTCATTAGGGCGCATTCCACATTTGAAAAAAATAGGAGCCTCACTCGTAGCTGCTGTCACATCGGAGGCACCTCTACTACAAAAGCTCATTGATCAACTTCATACGTTAGCTCCCCTTCATGACAAACTAGTTTCTGCTCTTGTTGAGGAGCCTCCAGCTACTATTAAAGAAGGAGGGATGATTCGTGAGGGATTTGATCGGGACTTAGACGAGCTTCGCTTAGGTGCAAGTGATGGAAAAAAGTGGATTGCATCGCTTCAAGAGCAGGAGATTCAACGTACTGGGATTAAGTCTCTGAAAGTTCGTTTTAATGCCATTTTTGGTTATTTTATTGAGGTTACGAGTTCCAATTTAGCCCATGTCCCTACAGATTATATTCGTAAACAGACAACGGCTAATGGAGAGCGCTTTGTCACCCCGGAACTCAAAGAGATGGAAGGGAAAATTCTTGGCGCTCAAGAACGATCGAAGGCTTTGGAATTGGCTCTTTTTCAGGAGCTCAGGGCTGCTCTGCTTGATGCCGTCTCTAAGATTCAAGAGACAGCATCAGCTGCGGGGGCACTCGATGTATTTTCTTCTCTCGCAGAGACCGCCCGACTTTATGGATATACGCGCCCTCAGATCGATACTTCTACCATTTTTTCGATTATTGAGGGGCGTCATCCTGTGATAGATCAGCAGCTGCGAGAAAAAACGTTTGTTCCTAACGATGCACTTCTTGATGGAGAGGAAGATCGTATGGCCATTATTACGGGACCAAATATGGCTGGTAAATCGACCTATTTAAAACAGTGCGCGCTTCTCACCATCATGGCACAAATGGGAAGCTATGTGCCTGCTAAAAAAATGCATCTAGGTATTGTGGATCGACTGTTTACTCGTGTGGGGGCTAGCGATGATCTTGCACGTGGTCAATCGACTTTTATGGTGGAGATGAATGAAACATCTAAAATTCTTCACCATGCAACAAGGAAAAGCCTTGTCTTGCTCGATGAGATTGGACGTGGCACAGCAACCTTTGATGGTCTCTCTCTGGCCTGGAGTGTTGCGGAGTATCTCTATGATTTTCTCAAGGCTCGTACGATGTTTGCCACTCATTATCACGAGCTTCCCGATCTTGCTCGAACGCGCCCAGGAATTAAAAATCTCAATGTTGCTGTGCGTGAAAGAAATGAAGAGATTGTTTTTTTACATAAGATTGTTCCTGGGGCTGCTGACCGAAGTTATGGTATTGCGGTTGCTCGCCTTGCAGGTTTACCACATTGGGTCATCGAACGAGCTCAAGAAATTCTTGTTAATCTTGAGAAAGCAGAACTCAATGCCGAAGGCCGTCCTCAGTTAGCCTCCCATTGGATGCCTCAGAGAAGAGCCTCTAGAAAGCAGGTAGTGGAGGAGGGGCCAACGCTCTTTGATTGATCGTCTAGCCCGCATATCCGGGCTAGGTCAGCTGGTAAGGAGTCTTCCCAGCGATACTCAACTCCATCATAAAAAATCTCGAGTGCTGTTGAATGGAGTGCATGACGTGGAAGCCACAGTTTTTGTGCTAATGCTGCGGTCCAACCCGTCTTAATAAATTCGAGGTAGCATTCTTCGGAAGGGCCATAGATTTTGTCACCGAGGACCGAATGTCCGATAGAAGCAAGGTGCACACGAATCTGATGAGTGCGTCCTGTGATAGGAAAGCAGCGGAGTAGTGTCAATGGGCCATACTTGGGATGAATGAATTTCTTTTCAACACGCAGACGAGTTATTGCAGGAATTCCAAGAGGATGGGTGGCACGTTGAAGCCAAACTTTGGAGGGAGCCACCTCACTAAGGCGTAGAATCGGAGTATCGATGGTTTGCTCTTCTTGTTCTAGAAATCCGATCACAAGGGCTAAATATTCTTTTTTAATTTTTCCCTGCTCCATGGCCATAGAACAAGAGCGGGCTGCTTGATAATTTTTAGCTACTAGCATGAGGCCGCTTGTTTCCCGGTCGAGTCGATTGATGAGTGAGACTTGTCCACCTGTGGTTGTTTCATAAGCCAGAAGTTCCTTGAGTCGATCCCAGAGGGTGATAGGACCTCCTGGTTTGGTGGGATGGACGAGAAGAAAAGGGGGCTTGCTAATGATAAGAAGGTCCTTGGTTTCTGCAATAATCTGGAAGTCTGCTTGATTAGTCATTGGAATTGGAAGAGAATCACCGGATCTTTTTTTAATTACTATGGAAAAACAGCGCACACTCGCCCAATCAGTTTGTCTTACCGGTGGTACTTTGCATACAGGAGGTCATGTTACCTTAACCCTGCATCCAGCTCCTACTGGTCATGGTTATAAATTCAGGCGTATCGATTTACCTGATGAACCCATGATCGAGGCTAAGGCCGAGCATGTCAAAACCGTAGAGCGAGCTACTACCTTAGTCGAAGGAAATGCAAAAATTCATACGGTGGAGCATGTGCTATCAGCTCTTGCAGGGATGAGGGTTGACAATGTTCTCATTGAAATGAATGCAAATGAGCCACCTATTGGGGATGGAAGTGCGTTACCCTATGTTGATCTTATTAAACGTGCTGGCATCGTAGAACAGAAGGAGGAACGAACTCTTTTTGATGTCAACGAGCCTATTCATCTAGAGTCTAAGACCGGATCGATCATGACTCTTTTTCCTGGCTCTGGATTTCGAATTTCCTGCACTCAGGTTGGACCTCAAGGACGCTTTACACAATATTTGTCGCTTGAGATTACCCCTGAAATTTATGAAAAGGAGATTGCTCCAGCTAGGACCTTTGTTTTTTATGAAGAGGTCAAAGAGCTCATGGATAAAGGCCTCATCAAGGGGGGAAGTATCGAGAATGCCTTGGTCGTACGAGGCGATTCAGTCTTAAGCAAGGAACCTCTTCGTTTTGCAGACGAATTTGTCAGGCACAAAATTCTCGATATCATTGGTGATCTGGCACTCGTAGGACGTCCTTTACAAGGGCATGTTGTTGCGATACGACCAGGGCATGGACCCAATACCGAACTAGCCCGGCTTATTACTAAGAGTCATTCAGAACTTTTGGCGATGGCACCTCATCCTATGACGTCATCGTTACCGGTATTAGATATTGATGAAGTGATGAAGGTCCTTCCACACCGTTATCCCTTTTTAATGGTAGATCGTATTGTGGAGTTTGATGGATTGATGAAAGCAATCGGTGTTAAAAATGTGACGATCAATGAACCTTATTTCCAAGGACATTTTCCAGGACATCCTGTCATGCCAGGGGTTCTTCAAGTAGAGGCGATGGCACAAGTTGCGAGTATTATCATGATGCGAAAGACTGAAAATGCTGGAAAGATTGGTTACTTCATGAGTGCTGATGAAGTGAAGTTTAGAAAACCGGTAGTGCCTGGAGATACTCTTTTCATTCATGCAGAGCTCACGCGTGCTCGAAAAAATATGGGCTCGGCAACCTGTCAGTGCATTGTTAATGGGACTATCGTCTCTGAGGCCAAGCTCCTCTTTGGATTGGTCAATCGATAAATTATGTCCTCCATTCATTCCACAGCTATTATTGATTCAAGTGCCAAGATCGGCTCTGGAACTCGTGTTGGGCCTTACTGTGTGATCGGATCTGGGGTGGTTATAGGAGAACATTGCACACTCCATAATCATGTTACCATTGCAGGATCGACAACAATCGGTGCTCACAATGAATTTTATCCTTTCTCTTCGATTGGACAGCAGACTCAAGATCTTAAATACGCCGAGGAGCCGACCTTTTTAGAAATTGGTCATCACAATTGCTTCCGAGAATGTGTCACTGTGAATCGTGCTACCGCTCCTCATGGAAAGACAGTTATTGGAAGCCATGGGAATTTTTTAGCATATGCCCACATTGCTCATGACTGTGTGGTTGGAAATCATGTGATTTTTTCTAACAATGGAACACTTGCTGGGCATGTGAGTGTCGAGGATAATGTTGTGCTTGGAGGTCTGAGTGCAGTCCATCAATTTTGTCGTGTTGGTCAACATGCCATCATTGGAGGATGCACCAAAATTGTTCAGGATGTTCCAAGCTTCATGATTGCTGATGGAAACCCAGCAGAGGTGCGCGGTATTAATCAAATCGGCTTAGAACGCCATGGAATGAGCTCTTCAGAGATTCGTGATCTACGTGAGGCCTATAAAATCATCTATCGTGGATCACTCAATACTGCTCAAGCTCTCGAGGTTCTTCACGAAAAATACCAACAATCCCTTTTAGTGCTAGCCTTAATCGACTTTATCTCCCATAGCAAACGAGGGATTGTAAGGTAGGTTTTTGAGAGAAAATAATTCTCAAAATTGAATTTAGGTTGCTTGAAAGGGGATAACCGGATAGCTCTTTTCAAATGAAGAGTACAATATCTCTGCTCACAGTGACTGCTGTTTTAATGCTTACTGGATTAATTCTTACTTTGATTGCCGGTTGCGCCAATGGACCGACAGTCGATCCTCAAGTAACCTCGATCGTAAGCGCTCATGATGTCTACCCCGTAACACGTAATAAAATCAATCATGGTCAGCACTTAGACTATGACGATATCATGAACCTAGTGAAAAGCAAAGTTCCTACCTATGTCATTGTGGGATATTTGCGAAGTACCGAAGCTGTTTATCATTTTACCTATGTGCAACTTCACCACCTGCGCGCTATGGGAGCTTCACGAGAGTTAGTTAATTATTTAACCGAGACTCAAGGTTTTTATGGAAATAATAAAACAGCCTCCTCGGGTTTCAAAGTTCCAAAATATATACGGGCTAACTCCATGTTAAATCAGGATAAGCAGCCGTTCTTTTACAATGAACCGATTGTTGATGACTGGTATGATTCGGTGTATGAGGAGTCGTGTTACTCCCCATTTTCTTTCAATTAAAAAAACCGTGTCGCAAACTCTACTGAGGCGGCGAAGAGCGGCGTCGCTGCGGTGCTCGCCTCGTCGTGTATTAACTATACACTCCTCGGCTCTGCTCTTAGCCCGAATATTTCATACTGATCACCTGCGGAAGCCGGGAAGTCAGATGGATGCTGCGTTGAGCTCGAAGTCTTCCTCGGGCAGTGTGTACACACACAGCCGTCGTCAGACTTCATCGCTCGCCTTGCCCCATCAGCTTTCGCGGCCTCCTCGTCACGATCAGTATGAAATATTCGGTCTTGACTCCTTGCTCTTCATCCGACTCAGCGAGTTTGCGACACGGTTTTTGATATTCTCCAGGTCTCTACTGAGGCGGCGAAGAGCGGCGTCCCTTATATCGAATGAAATGGCCATTACTGCCCTGTTCTCGTTTTAGTGATTTTTTTTCACTAAAGAACAGGCGTTTCCCTTTTCTAGGGCTCGTCTTAGCAGCGATTGTAGGGATTCTTACAGAGGAGATTTTTTCTTTTCCAAGCTGGGGGATTTTTTTGGGGAGTCTTCTCTTAGGAGGAGTTCTTTTATTTTTCATTTGGAAAAACCCCCTTTCCTGCATCATAGAGCAGGGTCTCTTCTTTCTCTTTATTGCACTCTGCTTTGCAACTCTTCATGCATGGCAATGGAAGGAATCTCCAGCATATCAGGTTGCTTCTCTTTTAGAAAAAAGAGGTGATGATATTGCTGTAGAGGGGAGGGTGGCTAGTGAGGTAAAGGTCTCTTCAAATCATTACAGTTCATTTTTTCTCCAAACAGATAGAATATCCGAGCTAACTCTCCCAGTGACGATGTTTGTTCATTGGGAGGGACCTCCTCTGCTATATGGAGAGAGAGTATCGTTGAGAGCCCAGGCAATCTCCCCTCAAGGCCCACGAAATCCAGGGGAGTTTGATGCCAAAACGTGGCTAGCTCGCAAAGAAGTCTTCACTGAACTTAGAATGGATCCCTCAGATCCAGGTCGTATTCTTTCCTCTGGGGAGCTCCATCAACTCATGAGGATGGCTCTGGAGTGTCGCCAAAAGATAGGAGAATGGATCACTCTTGGGATCACGGATGATTCTACTGCGATGAAGCTTATTAAGGCTATTGCTCTTGGCTCTCAAGAAGAGGAAATTGTTGATTTCATAGATGATTTTAAACTAACTGGAACAATGCATCTTTTTGCTGTGAGTGGACTCCATGTTGGGATGCTTGCGGTCATTATTTGGTTTTTTTTAAAAATGCTTCGGCTGCCACGTTGGTCTGCTGTTCTTGTGACGATTCCGCTTCTTTTTTTTTATGTAGCCATCACTGGCTTTCGAATTGGAAGTCTTAGAGCGGCTTTCATGAGCTCCCTCTTTCTCATTGGTTTTCTTGTATCTCGACGACCCCAGATGATCAATAGCCTTGCAGCAGCAGCTTTTTGTCTGCTCCTATCGCAAACAAATCTTCTTTTTTCCATAGGGTGGCAATTTTCCTTCTGCGTGGTCTTCTCTATTCTTTTTTTAGCAACTCCATTTCAAAAAATACTTCATCCGCTCTACAAGCATGATCCTTTCCTTCCAAAAAGAATAATCACCCCATTTCAGAAATGGCGCTATGACTTGTGTCATCACTTTACTCAGCTTGTGGCTGTTTCTGCTGCCGCATGGATCGGTTCTTTACTTCCAACACTTTTTTATTTTCATCTTCTTTCTTTTTCTTCCTTGGTGGCCAATGTGATTGCTGTTCCAATAGCCTTTTTAATTCTTGCTCTTGCAGTTTTAGCAGTTCTTGTTGCGCCCTTCTTTCCATGGGTGGCACCTGTTTTTAATAATAGCAATTGGCTCTGTGCCAAAATTCTCTTGATGGTCGTTCATGGATGCAGCCTGCTTCCTCTGACTTCGTTTTCAGTTGGCTTTTCAATGAATCGCTCTCCAAAACTTACTATTTTTGATTTTCCTGTTGCACAAGCTGCGATGCTCCAAGTGGAGGGCAATGCATGGATGATCAATACTGGAAATGCTAACAAGGCAGCTCATTGCCTCCTTCCCTTTTTTGCAGAAAATGGAATATCAGCTCTTCAAGGAATCGTGATTACTGAAAAGAGAGCTGCCACCATAGGCGGTCTCGTGCCCCTCTTAGAGGAGATTCAACCCTCCTCTTTTTTCTCCTCTGAGGAAAAAGGAAATTCTTTTGTGTTCAAACATTTTTTAAGAAAGCTCGGCGAATCAGGTATGCAGTTAACAGTTCTTCGTGAGGGGGATCAGCTGAATTTTTCTCCGAGCTGCTCTGCAGAAGTTTTGTATCCACCTGTTGGCTCTTCTGATTCTGCTCTTGTCCTAAAGTTTCAATTAGGCAAAGCAAGCCTTTTGTGGATTCCTAATTCCTCGATTTCTCTTCAAACCTGGCTGCTAGAACATAGCTCACTTGAGAAATTACATGCGACAATTCTTCTTTTTCCATCGATGGAGAAAAAAATGGAGGAAGACTTTATAAAAGCAGTAGCACCACGTTGTGTGATTTTGGGAAATGATCCTTTTAAAAAACATCATTCCAGTCCCTCATTTCAAGAGCTGGAATCGAGCCTTTATGGATCTGGGATCACCGTGCTAGATCAGGTGCAAACAGGAGCAATCATTCTAGAGGTTTTAAGAGATAGGGTGAGATTACATCAGTTTTTGGATCACAAAGATTGGGAGATTCTAAATGCTTCGGGTTACCCCTCCTTATACTAATAAACTTTGCATAGCACCTCATGTCACTTCATGATGAAATTCTCTGTTGCTAATTTGAATTTTTTTGACAATGAGTTCTCTTTATACCTGCCCCATGCACACCGAAATACTCCAGGAGAGCATGGGTGATTGCCCCAAGTGTGGGATGAGCCTCGAATCAGTTATTCCCAGTGAGGAGAAATCGGAATCTGCACTTCTAAAAAAACAATTTTGGATTTCACTGCTTTTTGGAATTCCGGTTCTTATTCTTGCTATGGGACCTATGGTCGGACTCACCTTGCTTCATGGAAGGATGGCAGGGGGAGTCGAGTGCCTTCTCTCAATTCCTGTTATTTTCTGGTGTGGCTGTGAGGTATGGAGAAAGGGGTTTCGTTCCTTTAAAAGCGCTTCTCTAAATATGTTTTCCTTGATCACTCTTGGGACGGGTGTTGCTTTTCTTTACAGTATTACAATGCTCTTTTTAGGTTGTTTCTTCACTGCAGGTTCACCTGTAGAGGATTATTATTTCGAGGCAGCCACGGTGATGATGGTTCTGGTACTCATGGGTCAATGGCTTGAGTCCAGAGGGCGAGCTAAGGCTGGATCAGCCCTTCGTGAACTACTTGATCTCACTCCCCCTATGGCTCTGATTGTCGGAAAAGAGGGGGAGTTAGATCATCAAATTCCTATTTCCGAAATAAAGGTAGGGGATTATCTGAGGGTTCTACCTGGAAGCAAAATTCCAGCAGATGGCATAGTTTCTGAGGGAGAGAGCTCCATCGATGAGTCGATGTTAACCGGAGAAGCACTCCCTGTAGAGAAATCCCATGGATCTCCCGTTTCTGCTGGAACGATCAATGCCTCAGGTAGCCTTGTGGTTGAGGTTTCCCATGCAGGTACTAATACAGCTCTCTCACAGATTATTAGTTTGGTAGCACAAGCTCAGCGCAGTCAGGCTCCCATCCAACAAATATCGGATCGTGTGGCAGCTCTTTTTGTTCCAATAGTGATGGGTATCAGCATCCTCACCTTTGCAATCTGGATGATGGCAGGGCCTGCTCCCCATTTTTTTCATGCACTGAACGCTGCTGTTGCAGTGATTATGATTGCCTGTCCCTGTGCTTTGGGATTGGCCACTCCGATGGCGTTAATGGTCGGTATTGGCAAGGCAGCTCAATGCGGAATTCTCGTTCGCTCTGCTTCTGCCCTTCAGAATCTGGCATCAACAAATCTATTGGCTCTAGATAAGACAGGCACATTGACCGAGGGAAAACCCAAGCTAGTCTCGATTCATACAATCGATCCTTTTGTAGAAAAAAATCTATTAGCACTTGCCTCTGGAGCAGAACAAGGAAGCGAACATCCCCTTGCTAGAGCCCTTTTGCTCCATGCACAAGATCAAGGAATTCCAATTTTGAAATCATCTTCTTTTAAAGCTTTCCCTGGAGGTGGGATAAGTGCCGTTGTTGATGAAAAAGAGCTCCTGCTAGGAACACCTCAGTTTCTTAAGGGCCGTGGTATGCCACCCGAACAATGGAACTTGATTTCTCTAAAGCCTGGTGAAGGGCTCGTGGCCATAGCTGTCGGGGGAATTCCTGCTGGTGCCTTTATTTTTCGAGATACTATTCGAGACTCAGCTAAAACTGTTATCCAAAAATTGAGTGCTCTGGGTGTGCGGACAGTGATGCTTACCGGCGATGCTACAAGCACAGCAGAGGCTGTGGCTAGGGAGCTCGGTATTACTAGATTTTATGCGGAACTTTCTCCATCGGCAAAAGCTGATCATTTCACATCCTGGAAGAGGGAGGGGTTTCATGCGGCTATGGTGGGTGATGGGATCAATGATGCCCCGGCACTTGCTGTAGCAGAAACATCAATAGCGATGGGGTTAGGCTCCGATATTGCAAAGGAAACGGCAGGAATCATCCTTTTGAACCCCTCTTTAGAAGGGATTGTCTCTTCGATAAAAATTAGTCGTGAGATCTTGAAGGTTATTAAAGAAAATCTTTTTTTTGCTTTCGCTTATAATATCCTTTGTATTCCGATTGCAGCTGGAATTTTCTATCCTTTATTTGGCCTCCTGCTAAGCCCCATGCTCGCTGCCGCTGCTATGAGTCTGAGTTCTCTTTCTGTTATTGCCAACTCTCTTCGACTACGTCGCATACGATTTTAGAGTTATGAAAGCTGCCTTATTTAAAGGACCTACGGCCTCGGGTGAAGAGTATCTCTCAATAGAAGAAGTTCCTGCACCTATTTGGAAAGAGGGATATTTTTTGCTGCGTGTTTTGGCATGTGGTGTCTGCCGCACTGATCTTCATATTGTGGAGGGGGATTTACCACTGCTTCACAAGCCGCTCATTCTTGGACATCAAATTGTAGGGGAGATTATAGAAGGGGCTACTCAAGAATTTCCACTCGGGTCGCGTGTGGGTGTTTCTTGGATGGGAGGGGTCGATGGGAGTTGTTTTTATTGTCGTCATCAGATGGAAAATCTTTGTGATAACCCCACCTTCACTGGTTATAGTCTTGATGGGGGATATGCCGAATATGCATTGGTGAGAAATGATTTTGTGATTCCTTTAGAAAAAGAGATGGATCCTGTTTCTGCAGCGCCGCTTCTTTGTGCAGGTATTATCGGCTTTAGAAGCCTTCAGGTTGCCGAAGTGATGCCAGGAGATCGTGTTGGACTTTTTGGTTTTGGGGCCTCTGCAAGTTTGATGGTTCCTCTGCTTCAATCCTGGAATTGTGAAATCTACGTTTCAACACGTGGAGAAAAACACCGCAAACATGCTCTTGCCCTTGGAGTCACGTGGGTAGGTTCTGAAAAAGAGAAACCTCCTGTCATCTTAGATCGTGCTGTTACCTTTGCTCCCAGTGGAGAGGTAGTTCTTAGCGCTCTCTCCTCTCTTCGTAAGGGAGGAATTGTTGCCATTAATGCCATTCATCTCGACTCGATGCCTTCTTTTGACTACGACACTCTACTCTGGGGTGAGCGACAAATTCGAAGTGTGGCTAACATGACCCGCCACGATGCCCGTGATTTTTTAACACTCGCAACCACCATTCCAATACGCCCACAAGTGACATGTTTTCCCCTGGAAGAAGCCAACAAAGCTCTACAAGCAGTGAAGGATGAAACGGCTGATGGATGCGTGGTGCTAGTGATATAGCCATACACTCCTCCATCTGGATCAACATCAAGATTCTCGGAGCTTATTGCCCCATTACCAGGAGAGTTGGAGGCGAGGGTCGGAATCGAACCGACGAATGGGGCTTTTGCAGAGCCCAGCCTTACCACTTGGCTACCTCGCCAGAAAAAACGTGGGCAGTGAGGGATTTGAACCCCCGACCAACTCGGTGTAAACGAGCCGCTCTACCCCTGAGCTAACTGCCCTTAATAATTTTTTTGCATTAGATGATGAGAAAACATCTAAAATAAAAGTGCCGATAACCATTAAGTTCTTTGGCGAAAGAGGCAAGCTTTTTTTTGTTAATTTGAACAAAGTTGGATCTATGGTGTCCAAGAGCAGGTATGAGACCTCCGATTTTACTGAAAAAGGCTACTGTTTTTTTAACCTGGATATTTCATGCCAATTCTAACATGGAGGTCGCAAGGGTTGATGAATCTAGGTTATTCTCAACTTTCGATGTTACCAAAAAGAGCGGTATTAATAAAAATGCGGATGGATTACGTGGTATGGCCTGTTTTACTTTTTCTCTTTGCAATCATGATTGGGTCGCTCTTGCATGCCGTTACTATTTCCAAAAAATGGGTTCCCTATGTTATTCTTATTGCACTTTTATTTTGGGGCTTTTCAATTTGAAAATAGATATTATGACTTTCTTCCGCTTGTGGGAGTATTTAGGAAAAAAGATTTTTATACGACCATTGGAGCTGTCTTATTAGTAGCTCCTATTGTTAAAGGATATGGCAAAAAAATCTTTGAGGCTCCAATTTTTCAATTTTTAGGAAGGATCTCCTATGGACTCTATCTACTCCATTTTCTCATCCTCTGCTCTCTCTCCTGTGCCTTCTATCTTTTTTTACCCCACACCTCTCTAGCTCTTTTACTAAATTTTTTCCTCTACTCGCTCATCTCTATCTTGGTCTCAGTTGTTTTTTATAGGTACGTTGATAGGCCAGCGATCACTATTTCCCATTACTTTTCAAACTTTCTTTTAAGTTTAAAATATGATAATTTAAAAAAATTGTTCTTCACCAATGAGCTACCTCTGCCATTGCACATTCCAATAGTTGCTGAAGACTCTTCCTTGCCCTGACCCCATTTCATAAAATTATTTGGGAAGAAGCTGGAAGAACTTAGTAAAAATGAAACTTCCAAAAAGTGCTTACCTGAGGCAACCTGAAGCCTCTCTTTTTTTTGAGTTGTAAAATTTCATGATTTTTTTCCCTAGGATATCCTTATTACTGCTTCTTTCTGTGCTGCTTTCTAGTTTCCTTTTAGGAGCGTCTGCGGCAGAAGATACCTCATCGAATTCAGAGGCTTCCATTGCAGAAGAACTGGTAGCTTCCAATCAGTTAGATTCGGCTATTCATCAATATCAGCTCATTGTCAAAAATCATCCCTTTTCAAAAGATGCTGCAGATGCTCAATTTCAAACTGCTCAACTCCTTGTAAAAAAAGGGGATTATAATGGTGCTTTCAAAGCTTATACTTACCTTCTCAAAAAATATCCTGAGACACCTCATTTTGAAGAAGCCGTTGCCGAGCAAATTAAGATAGCCAATTCTTACTTGCAGGGTCGGAAAATCAAAATTTTCGGAATTCCTGCTTTTACTGCATTGGAACGTGCCCAGGAAATGTACGAAACAGTTTTAGCCAATGCCCCCTACAGTAAATATGCTGCTTTAACACAATTTAACCTCGGGCTTGCCTTGGAGCGTCAAGGAAAGACAACCGAGGCCATTGCTGCTTATCAAAAACTCATTGATAAATATCCTACGAGTAATATTTGTGATCATGCACTCTATCAGATTGGCTATGTCTACATGAGTCTTGGGATGCAGGGACATTCCCAAGATCTTTCCGCACTGAAGGAAGGGGAGAATAACTTTGAGGATTTCCTCATTCAATATCCTAACAATGAAAAATTGCTCCAAGCACGTGATAATATCGATGCTATGGTGGTTCGAGAATGTACCGATACATTGCGTATTGCTCGTTTTTATGATTTTTCCAAAGACTACAAATCATCAGCTATTTACTATAACGAGGTGATTCGAAAATATCCGCAAACCCCCAATGCCTTGATTGCCAAAGCACGTCTTGCCGAGATTAAAAATGAGGTTGGTGAAGATGCTTTACGTATCGGTCAACAAACTCCTATTTCTGGAGCTCAGATGGCTCTGCGCCGTAAGATGCAAGTGCAGGTCGAAACAACTGCCCTTGCCACCTATGATGGTCCTCCGAAAAAGGAGATCATGCCTCATTCCGATACAATACCTCTTCCCCAAATGCGTACTAATTTTAAAGAAGTCACTCCCTCTTCTACCCCAACACATTCTTCTTCGCCTTTATGAGATCATTATTTGCTTGTGTCATTTTTATTGCTGTCGATCTCTTTCTCTCGGGATGTGGTTACACATTGGGAGAGATCAGGCCCACTACCATGCGGCGTGTGAATAGCATTTCTGTTGGAACTTTTAAAAATGATACTTTGATCCCTCGCTTAGAGTCCCAAACTGCTGATGCTGTGGCGAAGCAATTTCAACAAGATGGTACCTACCGTATAGAAACTGCAGATCGTGCTGATGCAAACTTAACTGCAGCTATTGTGAGCGTGAAGCGTCAGCCGATGCGAGTCTATGCCAATAATGTGATGCAGACCTCAGAATTTGAATTGGTTCTCAATGTCGAATATACAGTTAAAGATCGTCTCACCGGTGCTCTTCTGCTCAAAGGCAGAGCAGAAGGCCACGTTCCTTTCTTTGTCAATTCTGATAGTGTTAATTCGGATCTCATAACAGATCAAAATATCAATTATCCAATTGCAGCTCAGAGGGCGGCAGAGGCTATTGTGAGCAAAGTCTCTGAAGGGTGGTAATCTCCTTCAAACTCTACTGAGGTAGAGTTGATTCTGATTAACCAGGATAGGGGGGACTTGTTCCTTGCTATCTTTTTTTAGGTGCTGGCTTTCTTCCAAAGATTAGGGAAGAGGGGTTCTGTTCTATAAACTGAGCAAGTTGTTTGATAGCTTCTGCAGCCGAAGAGACTTGAATCGTTATTTTTCTAAGATCCAGTTCTTCTGTTTTTTTATTGAGAGAAGCTAAGAGGGCCTTGAGATCATTAGAAATACCGGCCATATCTACTTTGCTGAAATTTTCAGTGATAGTGAAAAGGTTATCGGTGAATTTTGAAACACCAGAATCCACAGTGGGAATAACAATGTAGGGGGAATTTCCTGAAAGATCGTTAGTCGATTGTTTTTTGGGATCGAAGAAGGCAAGTTGGACATACTGCATTCCGGTGATGCCTAATAAATCAATTTCAGCGCGTAATCCATTTCTAATAAGGTGTTCTAGGTTTAAGGAATTGTTCATATCAATTTTTTGTCCAGAATCATCAATCAAAGCGTTATTATTGAGCTCTCCAATCACCGCAATAGCTGATTTGTTTTTGTTCCAGTCGTAATAAACATGAAGCGACACAATGCTTCCAACGAGAACCCCTCGCATTTTGATATCACTGCCAACGCTTAACCCTTGTACCGATTGATCAAAATAAGAAACAAATCGAAGTGGTTTATGAAATAATGAGAGTGATTTAAAGTAGATGAGTCCTAGTGTGATAAGGATAATAGCTCCAATCACAAAACTCCCTACGCTTACTGGATTCCATTTAGATTTCATGACTGATTTAAGAAATTAATAACACGGGGGTCATGGCTCATTCTAGCAAGTTGATGGGGAGTCCCATTAGCAATGATTCCTTTAGTGGTATGATCTAGTACCATGATACGATCGGCAATTCTGAAAATACTTGAAAGTTGGTGCGATACAATAACCATGGTGGTACCTAAGGTGTCACGCACTTCTAAAATTAATTCATCAATTTCCTTAGAGGTTACAGGATCAAGCCCCCCTGAGGGTTCATCAAAAAAAACAATTTTAGGGTCAAGAGCTAAAGCACGAGCAAGCCCCGCTCTTTTCTTCATTCCCCCACTTAATTCGCTAGGATAAAGTTCCTCAGTTCCTGCAAGGCCCACCTGAGCGAGTTTGAGGGCAACTATTTCTCGGCGGTCATTTTTATCGAGTCTTGTATATTGTTCCAGGGGGAGTGATACATTTTCCCCGATTGTCATGGAGCTCCATAAGGCACTGCTTTGATAAAGGACCCCAAATGATTTTAATAACATCTCTCTTTCACGAGAGTCATTGTTTAAAAAATCTTTTCCAAAATAGAAAATCTCCCCTCTCTCAGGTTCGAGTAATCCTGTCATGCATCGTAAAAGAGTTGTTTTACCACAACCGCTTCCACCAATAATAAAAAAAAGCTCTCCAGTCTTTACGGTAAATGAAATCTTTTCTAGGACAACGGTATCATCATACAAAAACGTGATATTTTCTACCTTAATGGCATCAGTAGTGTGTTGCATGGTTTTTAAAATTTTAAATTCCAAGGGTGTTATAAATTACCGAAAAAATAGCATCAGCAAGGATGATCATCATAATACTAGTGACGACTGCTGATGAAGTTGCATGGCCGACACCGGCGGTGTTACGTTCACAGTGAATACCACGCATGCATCCTGCAAGAGCGATGATCATTCCAAAGATAAAACTCTTGGTGATACCACTGGAGACATCTGTGAAGCTGAGTCGATTTTGCATTTCATTAAAATAGACAGCTATTGGAATGTGGAGCATGGTTGCTGAGATGTACATTCCACCTAAGATTCCCAAAACATCGGAATAAATGGCAAGGATCGGCATCATAATGGCAACGGCAAGAAGTCGAGGGAGAACTAGAAAATTGATTTCAGAAATTCCTAACGTTTGTAGAGCATCGATTTCTTCATCGACTTTCATATTTCCTAATTGAGCAGCAAAGCCTGCTCCGGTTCCACCAGCAACAACAATGGCTGCCATGATTGGTCCCATTTCTCGAACAATAGAGAGACTGACAAGGTCCACAACCAAGATGCCTGCACCATACCGTTGAAGTTGAATTGCAGCTTGAAAAGCCAAAATGACCCCCACTAAAAAACTAATGAAGCTCACAATCGGTAGCGATGAAGACCAGCATTGCTGCATTTCTACAAAGCAATCGATCCATCGAAATTTTTGACGGCCTCGAATCATTTGAAAAAGTCCAATGGCACAATTACCCAGAAACTCCGCAGCCTCTCTCATTCCTGAAAAGAACTCTAGGACCTTGCCTCCTATGGCACATCGAAGGTCAAACGAAGAGTCACGTTTTCCTCGTGCTTTGGGATGAGGTTCTGCTTCAATATGGCTGAGAATGAGCTGTAGGTTTTCAGGAAGCGCTGTGATCTCCAGTTTCTTTTTTTTTGCTAAGCACCATGTTCTTCCATGAATTAAAAAAAGCACTAGGGCCGTATCCCATGTTTTTAGGTCCTCTGCAAGAATCTTAATAATCGTAGCTGTGTTATTTTTAATGGTTTTGTGCCACGAAGGAACTGAGGAATTGAGCAACCAATGACCACGGATATGGATGATACACTCTTCACCATTGACTTCTAAAACTGCCGAAGCAGGAACAGCTGATGGAGTAGTTCGAGATGAGATTGAGGAATTCATTTTAAATGATCTGAACAAAAAATGATCCTGTAATTATCACTCCCTATCCCTATTTGCACAAGGCTTCTAATCTGCTGAAGAGTCCTCCATGTCGGTAGCGTGTGGAGGCATTGTGGGTCGCAGTAATGAGGGCTTTACGTTGTCCCACAAGAAGCACAAGCTGGCGTCCTCGTGTGACTCCCGTGTAGAGCAAGTTGCGTTGGAGCAGTAGGTATTGTTGCATTGCAAGTGGCATGACTACTACTGGAAATTCCGAGCCTTGGCTTTTGTGAATCGTGATAGCATAAGCAAGAGTCACTTCATCAAGTTCACTAAAATCATAGTTGAAGCGACGCTCTCCAAAACGCAACGTCATTGTTTTTTCCTGAGGATCGATAGAAAGAATACGTCCAATATCACCATTAAAAACTTCCTTCTCATAGTTGTTATTCATTTGAATAATTTTGTCTCCTTCTCGGAATAAAAGCCCATAGGCAAGATGTTCTTTGAGATGAGGGCTTTTTGGATTGAGTGCTGCTTGGAGTTGAAGGTTGAGTTCTTGAATGCCCAGACTTCCTCGATGCATGGGGCAGAGAACTTGGACATCATCGATAGGATCGAGATCATAACGTTTTGGAATGCGCTCTCGAATCATCGTGATTAGGGTTGCTACCGTTTGCTCGGGATCTTCGCGCTCAAGAAAAAAGAAATCAGAATGTTCATTGGAAAGAGTGAGATCAGGTAGGATTCCTTGATTGATTGCATGTGCTGCCTGAATGATCTGACTCCCTTCTGCTTGTCTGAAGATCTCCTTTAAGGCGACGACTTCAACTAAACCGCTACGAATGATGTCGGGGAGCACAAGGCCTGGTCCCACACTTGGTAATTGATCGGCATCTCCGACTAAAATTAAACGTGCATTCGGTGGGTGTGCTAAGAGAAGACGACTCATAAGAGGGACATCGACCATAGAAATTTCATCTACCACGAGTGCATCTGCCTCTAGAGGATGATCGATATTGCGCGCAAATGTTCCTGTGGCAGGAACAAATTCAAGAAGACGATGTAATGTTTTTGCCTCTAACCCGGTGGCCTCCCCAAGACGCTGGGCTGCTCTTCCTGTGGGAGCAGCAAGAAGACAGCGCAGCTTCTTTGCTCTTAAAATGGTTAGGAGTGATTGCACGAGGGTTGTTTTACCAACACCTGGGCCACCCGTGATCACAACCACACGGTGTTGTAACGCCTTAGCCAAGGCGTTACGTTGGCTCTCGGAGAGTATTCGTTTTGTTTTTTCTTCAACCCAAGGAATGGCCTTGTGTGGGTCGATGAGTGGGGTGGGGGATTCGGATGAGGCAAGTCGTAGGAGTTGTCGTGCAATAATCTCCTCGGCAACTCGAAGGTGTGGCAGAAAGACAAGCTCTTTTCCACCGATTCTTTCTAATGTGACATGGCCATCGTGGAGATGCCGCTCTAAAGCACCTATGACTACTTCCTCGTCTACTTGCAAAAGATGAATGGCTCCTTGAATGAGATCTTCACGAGGTAAAGCACAATGGCCTTCTCCCGTTGCTTCCGTAAGTAGATGATCGATTGCTCCACGGGCACGTAGGAGTGAGTCCTGTTCAAACCCCAGCTTGGTTGCAACAGCATCAGCAGAATGGAATCCAATTCCATGAATGTCACGAGCGAGGGTATAGGGATTTGCGCGGATAGTTTCAACGGCTCCCTCTCCATAGGTTTTATAAATACGAGTAGCACGATTGGTGCTTAGTCCATGTGCATGAAGAAAGAGCATAATATCACGAACTACTTTTTGTTCTGCCCATGCTTCTTTGATTCTTTTGCGACGTTCTATTCCTATTCCCTCTACTTCTTGAAGACGTTTGGATTGGTGCTCAATAATATCGAAGACATCCTCTCCAAACTTTTGAACGAGCTTGGTGGCATAGACTGGACCAATGCCTTTAATAAGGCCGCTTCCAAGATATTTTTCAATTCCTTCAAGTGAAGTTGGTGGTTGCGTTTTAAGAGTTCGTGCCTTCATTTGAAGGCCATGTTCGCGGTCTCGTTCCCATACACCTTGGGCAGTGATCCACTCTCCTGGAGCGACACTAGGAAGGGTTCCTAGGACGGCTATGAGATCACGATGATTTTCTACTTTGACTTTTAAAACACAAAATCCATTCTCTGCATTATGGAAAGTAACCCGTTCCACTAGGCCGCTAATAGCATCTTCAGGTCCTCCACCTGTTTTTTCTTGAATTGTGGAGGAAGTCCTACGTTTTTTCATTCCTAGTGACTATAAATTTACCTATTTTTCTAAGAAAGGACTAAGTGTGAAATTAAAGTATTTATTTTGTGTTTTAGCATTTGTAGTGAGTTTGACAAACTCCTCCTCCAGGGAGACTCAGGAAAAGGCACCCCAAGATGCACTTTTTCTTCAAATAAATACTTTCGAGTATTCTGATTTTCTTGAGTCTCAGCAGAGTTCATCACTTCATTTGAAAGATTAGATTTCTGCAACAATATATTCTCAGGATCTCTACGATGAAAAGATGGGAAGAGGCTCCAGTGTTTTTTCTATTCAACGTACTGGTAGCCCTGGAGAGTATCACTATGAGGTTATTAATGTTGAAACCTTAGATCATCCCATTTGCTTTCTTTCTTGGAATGATACCAAGAGTTACTGTGATTGGAAAAATTCCTATGACCCATCATTTTCTTTAACGCCTGCTCAAACTGACCCCGATCTTAAATCTAACATTCTTTTTTTTCAGTTAACTTCTTCAAAAATAGTAAAGGAAGGATCCAGCATGGAGGCAGGATTTTCCAATTGGGATAGTCTCACCACTTTTGAAAAATGTTCTGTTCTTTTGGCTGGAGCACTGATCATGGGGCCCCTGATTCATGGGAGTTATAGAGTGTTAGATTCATGTTGCTTGCATCCTGATATCGAAGGAGTCCAAGGAGGGAATAGTTCCCCCCAAGAGTTAGCAATAGTGCATCAAAATGCTCAAGAACGAGCAGAGCTTGAAAGGGCAGGCCTTACTGGTGGAAGTGTTATGGTTGATGATATTACTGGGCATGCAACCGTCACTACTCTATTCCAACCAGATCAACGTTCCTGTATGAAGGGTTTTGCTGATGGGTTGAGAGGAAGACGCCCTATCTATTCATTTTATGAAGGGGCTGATCAGGTGGAGTTTTTTCCTGATATTGATCCACTACCTCAAAGCCGTACTTTTTTTCAAAAAGTCATCTATGCGCAGACCAAGTCATTCTATCCTTACCCCAATATAGAAGCCTTCAAAAAAGCAAAGAATATACAAGAGATTGATGTAAAAGATAATTGGAGGGTCGATGCTCAAGGAAATCTAATAACAAGAGAGGACTTTGGTAATGGTCAAAATAGTACTTCTCATAAAGAAGTGAAATTTCTCTTTAGAGACCTTGCTTCTTATTTTCCTCTTTCCAGATCGACCTCATCAGAAGTCAAGCCCCATCCTCTCTTTGAAAAAATAATAGCAGCTTTTCATGTTAACTTTACCGCTCGAGAAGATGCTCACACTCAGGAAATCGAAAGATTAAAAAAAGAAAATCAAGAAATACAACAACGCTTGCAAGCGATGGTTGACTTACAGAATCAGCACGAAAGTGAGGAGAGGTTATTACGAGAAAAGCGATTAACTCATTTTAGAACAGAGCATGCTAAACAACACAAGTTAGGTGCTCTCATTTCTCACATCTCTAAGTTAGAAAAGCACTCAGCTTTCCATCAAGTTACTGCAGCAGGATCCGACAATAGAGATGGATCAAAGCCATCGCTCACCTCCTTACAGATGCTCTGTGAAGCAACACGGTATTGCCTTACGATACAATTGCAGTACCTCGATAAAGTAGCTTGCAAGGCTCTTGATGCAGATCAAGAGCAGGGAGTTTATCGTCAGCTCGAGAATCAGTATCATGAAGTGCAACGAGGATTGGATCTCTATCTTGAGTCAATGAAGAAATTACAAAGTAAGAAATCTCTTCTTTGGAAATTAAGAGCTGAAATAAAGGATCCTAATTTAGTTGCCGATGAAATTAATACTAGAGTTGAATCTATAGACTCTAAACTTGCTGGTATTGAAAATGAGCGATCTAGTGCTGCTAAAATCATCACTACTCATTTTAATGCTGCCCAAAGTTTTTTTAAAAATGGGCAAGCACTTAATCAAATTAAATTAACCTCTGCTCGAGACTCTTTAGTAGAGGTGCAGAAGCAGAGCACTCCACTCCAAGAAAAGAAAAGATCAGGTATATTTCATTCTCCGAGTAAAAATGAAAAAATATTAGAAGATTCCAAGCATGCCTTACAGGCTGCCACTTCCTGTGATCATATTTCTAAATCGGTTAGTGAGACTTTTTCTTCTTCAATCACTCCGCTCCTCGATCGATTTGAAAAATATTATTCTGACTCCAGCACGTTGTTTGATTTGGCTGAATGGAATACTTTGTGCGGAGATCAGCTCATGAGCTTGCTGGAAGCTGATACTGGAAAAATGCTTCGAGAGACTTCATGGCTTCACCCTTATTTGATTGAGACCTATCATGCTGCACATAGAGGGCGAATGGATGCTGCACAGGGAGTAGAGGATATGAGGTCAATTCTTGCTCAGTTTCATGATTACCATGATGAAAAACAGATTGCCCGGATTGCTGAAAACTTAAGAAAACGTAATGATCTTCTCCAGGAGGGATCATTAGAAAAACTAATTCTATGTATTACTAATGCAAATGCAGTCCATGAAGCGCTCAAGAGTGCACAACAAAAAGCAGAATTGTGGATTCAAAAAAAACTGGCACTCGATTCAAGTGAGAGAGCCCCTTTTCTACAAGCAATACAAGCATTGATAGAGCATTCCGTGTTGCAAGAGCGTTAACCCGGATATTTCATACTGATTCTGCTGCGGCTTGCGAACACCTAATGGATACTGCGTTAGTCTCGAATTGCTCCTCGGGCAGTATGAAATATGTAGCCGTCGTCGCAATCCTTCGCCCGCCTTGTACTTATAAGCTTTGCACGGCGCCTCATGACACTTCAGTATGAAGTATCCAGGTTAATATCGAAAAGGATCTGGTAGTAAAAAAGCATTCTCAATCCAACGTGCTTGGGGTGGGTGAGTGGCAATCACCTCGATGACATCAAATCGAAAAGGGATATCAGGATTGCCCAGTAAGCGAAGCCACGAGAGTGCTCCTCGTTTAATTAACATTTGTTTTTTATGATTTACTGCATCTAAAGGACGAAAGTTTTTTTCAACACGCCGTGTTTTGACCTCTACAAAAAGAAGTGTCTCTCTATCTCGACAGACTAAATCGACTTCTCCTCCCTGCGGAGCTCGATAATTACGATAAAGAATCTTAACGCCGTGACGGCGCAAGGTTTGTGCTGCATAACGTTCTCCCCATAATCCAAGGGCCTTGGGGCCTTTAGAAGTTGAAGGAGGCTTGATCCACAGGTTTAAAACCGCGTCGATGATGCTGGCAAGGTCCATATTGGTTGAGTTTTTTTAAATGCTCTGAAGTTCCATAACCTCGATGATGTCTAAACCCATACTGAGGAAATGCATGATCTAATTCATCCATAATGCGATCTCGGGTGACCTTAGCAATCACACTTGCTGCAGCAATGCTAAGGGAGAGCCCGTCTCCTCCAACGAGAGCTGTCTGAGGTACAGGGAGATCACGCACGGGTAATCCATCGACTAAGGCATGAGCTGGTGTTCTTGTTAATGCAAGTAGGGTACGTCTCATGGCAAGAGCTGTTGCACGAAGAATATTGAGGTCTCCAATCTCCTCTACATTGGACTCTCCCAAAGCCCAACAAATATGAGGATCTGTTGTTAGGATGATAAAAAGTTCTTCTCGAATTTTAGGCCTCAATTTTTTGGAATCATCCAAACGTGACAAGGCTTTTTTTAAGGGACCATCGAGAATTTCTGGCAAAATAACGGCTGCAGCAATTACAGGGCCCGCTAAGGGTCCGCGACCAGCTTCATCTACTCCAGCTACAGGTCGTATTCCTCGTGATAATAAAAGGGCTTCAGCCTCGAGCGTTGGAAAGTTTTTTGAAGATGATACGACAGGTTGCATCTTTATTGATTATCAAAAGCAAAGTGAATCAACGCAGCAATGCATCATACCCTTCATGACTGAGAATAAGAGATCCTAATTACCATAGGGCCAAAGCACTTGGCCTGAGTAAAATTCTAACGAAGTCTACTTGTCTGCAGCCCGTTCTTTGACCGTCGTTGCTGACTTTCCTTTGCGAGTGCGAAGATAATTGAGCTTTGAACGACGAACAGATCCTCGTTTTTCAACTTCAATCTTAGCAATACCCGAGGAGTGAAGAGGGAACACACGTTCTACTCCCTCTCCGTAAGAAACACGACGTACTGTAAAAGAAGCATTAATGCCGGTTCCTCTACGACCAATCACAATTCCTGTATAAATCTGAATGCGTTCTTTATCGCCTTCAATAACGCGTGTATGGACGCGAATCGTGTCACCCACTTCAAAGGGGGTAAGATCCGTTCTGAGTTGCTCCTGTTCGATAGTTTCAATAATAGTCATGGCCGAAGATGTGTTCCAAAAAATTGGTTCAAAAATTAGTTCGATAAGATGCTCTATTGCCTTTTTTATAGCAAGAACTAAGTCAAAAAAATTCATCTTGTTAACCCGGATATTTCATACCGATCACCTGCGAAGACTGGGCAGCCAGATGGATGCTGCGTTGATCTCAAAGTTTTACTCGGGCAGTATGAAACATACAGCCGTCGTCAGACTTCATCACTCGCCTTGCCCCATCAGCCTTCGTGGCCTCCTCGTCACGATCAGTATGAAATATCCGGGTTAAGTGACTCTCTTGGATATTCCTTTTCTCCTATGACAAGATTTCCTCTTTTGAGCGACCCCATTGTGAAATGAGTGCTTTCACTCTCATTGGGATTTTTTAATGGATTTGTTCGGGGCGTAATTTCTGGGTCCTCGGTATAAATATTCTCCATAGTGAGACCATCAGGATCTATTTCTGAAGCATCTGAAGTATCTGAAGCATCTTGACTATGGGAACGTGAGGGATTATTGGAATCTAATACTTTTGAGTCTTCAGAATAAAAATCTGCGATATTAGAATGCCATGGATTAATTGTAACATCCAAATCATTTGAGACTGGATACCCTGGATAGATCCTAGGCGTGCCTTTCACAATTTGTTGATTGACCTTCTGACGATTTAATTTTTCCTCTATCTGTGAAACTAATCGCTTCACTTCGCCAGTAGAGCTTGAACCTTCATAAATTTTTGTTCCTAAAAAGTCTCCGATTTTGCTTTCTGCGTGAGAGCTGTTAGTTGTGAGTGAATCAGTAGCTGACACGCTACTGGGTGAAGAATGAGTAGCATCTTGATATCTTGGTATACTAGTTTGCATAGGATTGTATGGCTATAGGGTGATCGTCACATTGTTTTAAAATTTTATTAATAATCGTGAGGTTTTAAACCTGAATGTTTCATACTAATAACCTGCGGAAGCTGGGAAGCTAGCCCAAATATTTCATTCTGATCTACTACGGAAGCCGGGAAGTCAGGTGGATGCTACGTTGATCCCAAAGTCTTCCTCGGGCAGTATGTACACACATAGCCGTTGTTAGATCTCATTGTTCGCCTGAACCCTATCCATCAACCTTCGCAGCTCCCTCATCACGATCCGTCAGAATTATTAGAGCGAGTCAAATGTTTGTTTTTCAGGATTCATCGCTCTTGCTATATTTAGCCTTCTTCCTTCTTTTATTTTCCCCTCTAAGGATGGGAGTTTCTCTGCATTTTCCAATAAAATACGAATAATAAATTGATAGTATGCTTCACCCTCATTAGGTCTAATAGGGTGATTATTAGCTTTGGCATAGTGTTCTTCTGGATAACGAGTCATTAAAAGTGCTAATGCTCCTGTGACATGCGGTGCTGCTTGAGAGGTTCCACTTACCATCTTATAAGTAGGACCATTCTTCTTATTAGACCATGCTGACAAAATATATTCTCCAGGAGCCGCAATATGAACTGCCTCCACTCCATAAAAGGAAAATGGTGCCAATTTATCATCTGCAGTAGTTGCAGCAACGACAACCATATTATCTAATTGGTATTTAAGAGGATATCTTGAGGGTTTGTTGGGTATAAAAGATCTCAATTTTTGATTCACTGTGTCAAGTGAGGTGTCATTTTGTAGTTTGTTGTATGGAAAAACAGAAGCATCATCAAGATTGCTTCCGAAACTTAACGGGTTAAATATTTCCTTACTAGTATCTTTTCCATTGCCAGCTGAGAGAACGATAATCACCCCTTTTCTTTGAGCCTCTAAAAGTGCATTTAGAACTTGAATAGAAGGTCGTGTTCCAAAAGAACCACTGTAATTAATGATTTTAGCACCATTTTCAACAGCGTAACGAAGAGATTTTAAAAAAGAGGCCTCATGACCTAAATCATTCCTTGAGTCCATACGAGATTGATCGTTATCAAAGGCCTTGCAGATCATCAGTCTTACTGATTTTCCAGCAACACCAAAAAATTTATTCTCACTGTAACCCCCAATGATTCCTGCCACATGTGACCCATGACCCAAATTATCGGTAACATCATGATTCACATCATCGGTAACATCGTGATCGATATCATGCGAAAGAGCGATGCCGTTGAATGAGTCATGAAAATTTTGATTCAGTGCTTGATGACTTAAATCTATTCCCGAATCAATAACAGCAACAATTACTCTCTTATCTGGATTTTTTGGAGATAAGTTGCACCATTCACTCTTTGCCTGAATTTTATTAAGATTCCATTGAGTTTCACTAAAATCAGGTTTCTTATTTTTACCCTGAGAGCCGGCATCGAGATGAGCTATGTGATTACGCTCACAGAGAGCGCTTGGAAATTCTTCCCAAATCCTATTGTAAATTTCAGTAGAAATTTCTGCTAAGGAGCCCTCCTCAGAATATTCATAAACCAACTCATGGGGATTCCCTTGATAAAGCTTGAGTTGAAGGTGCGTGTCCTCAGGGTGGTGTAATTTTGAGATAAACTCAGGGTCGCGTAATTTTGGAATAAACTCAGGGTGACGTAATTTTGAAATAAAATCCCTAGCTGACATGCCCTCTGGGAGATCTAGCAACAGGTGATTAGCTATTGATTCTCCGAAATGTGTAATGACATAGCCTGTTACTTTATCAATTGTTTCCTCCGTTCTAATATAGCGATGTTTATTATCTTGATAAATCCCCTTTGTTTTCAAAACACGTACCCGGGTGCATTGATTTTCTTCAGGACCATCGTACTCGTAAGAACTGATAATAGTACTCTGAGGATAATATTCCTCCTCTTCTGCTGATAAACGAGTCAGGGATAAAGGATAAATATCTTGTTTCTCTACCTGTGCAACCTCATGTTCCTCTATGGAAGAGGCTTGTACGTCATTGGCATTTTCAAAAATGGAGCTCTCTTCATAAGGACGTTGAGTTGCCTTGGCAATTTCTTCATTTACTCTTTGGGCTTTC
>WBXG01000011.1 GCA_008932965.1 Verrucomicrobiota bacterium | reverse complement strand
TGAAAGGGCGAGACGAGCGGGAGCGAGCGAGTCAACGAAGGTGATGGATTGCGACGACGGCTGTATGTTTCATACTGCCCGAGGAGCAATTCGAGACTGACGCAGTATCCATCAGGTGTTCGCAAGCCGCAGCAGAATCGGTATGAAATATGCGGGCTAGCCTCCAACAATCATGAAGAAAATCAACTCCCTATTGATCGTTTTTTTTACAGTTCTGATTCTGAGTGTGGCTCTTTTTTTGGGAATGAGAAAATTTTCCTCTTACTGCAAAATAAAATCGAATGCTCTTTTTCAGGAAACGATTCAAGCTAGCCCGCATATTTCATACTGATTCGTTGTGAGGCGCAGCGAATCCTGATGCATACACTACCGGCGGTCGGGAGACCGCGGTCTTCGGACTGCCGGTGGTACCCCATCAACTTTCTTGGCTTTCTAATCACCATCAGTATGCAATATCCGGGTTAACAAGATTTCTCCAGCAAGCGCAGGATTTGCTTTGCCTTTAGAAAGTTTCATGACCTGTCCTTTGAGAAAATTCAAGGCTGCCTCCTTACCTGCTTTGAAATCTGCGACCACTGATGGATTTGCTTCAATAACGCTGTCGCAGAAGCCTTCAATAGCACCACTATCACTGACTTGTTGTAAACCTTTTTCCTCAACGATCGAGGATGGGCTTTTTTGACTGCTCATCATTTCTGCAAAAACCTCTTTTCCTTGACGCCCGCTAATAGCTCCTTGCTCAATCAACGAAGTCAACTCCACAAGGGCTTCCGGAGTAATGGGTGATTCCTTAACACTTAGGGAGGCCGTCCCTAAAGCACTCAAAAGATCATTGATAATCCAATTTGCAAGAATCTTAGGACGGACTTTTTGAGAGGAGAGACGCATGGCTTCTTCAAAGTAGTTTACAAGAGCATGATCCTCGGTAAGAACTGCGGCATCATAGGGACTTAATTCGCACTCATTGATCAGGCGCGCACACTTTACTTGTGGCAACTCAGGCATTCTTTTTTTTGCTATGCTAACTAGCTCTTCGGTATGAATAGGAAGTAAGTCAGGATCTGGAAAATAGCGGTAGTCATGTGCTGATTCTTTCATACGCATCAATGTTGTTTCACCACGATCATCGTCCCAACGGCGTGTTTCTTGAGAGAGCTTTTCTCCCTGTGAAAGAAGGCCTCTCTGACGCTCAATCTCATAGGTTAAAGCACGACGGACACCACTAATACTATTCAGATTCTTTAATTCGATTTTTGTCCCAAATTCTTTTTGATCCAGAGGGCGTATGGAGACATTCACATCACAACGCATCTGCCCTTTTTCCATATCAGCATCACTGATATTACCATAAATTAAAATTTGGCGGAGGGCCGTTAGGTAAGCAAAAGCTTCTTCTGGTGAAGTGATATCGGGTTCAGAGACGATTTCAATAAGGGGAGTTCCAGCACGATTAAAATCAATACCGCTGGTTGACTCGAAATGAAAACTTTTAGCAACATCTTCTTCAAGATGGATCCGAGTAAGACGAATCTGTTTTTCTTCAGCCAATGGGGTTTTCTGAATTTCTTTAGGATAAGCCCGCTCATGCAGGGGAACAGCACCACCGAGACACAACGGTTTATCAAACTGTGAAATCTGATAATTTTTGGGCATGTCAGGGTAAAAATAATTTTTGCGGTCAAACTTACAGACAGGTGGAATGTCGCATGAAAGCATCAGGCCAGCTAATGTTGTCAAGCAAAGCGCCTCATTGTTAATAACAGGAAGAGCCCCTGGATGTCCTAAACAGACGGGACAGAGATGAGTATTGGGCTCAGCTCCATATTCCACGGGGCAGGAGCAAAACATTTTTGTTTTGGTTTTGAGCTGAGCGTGCACTTCAAGCCCAATAGTGACAAGGTATGGAGGGGTTTTTTCTAGATGCACGGATTTTGAAAAAATATTTTCTTTTCTGTAATAAGCACAACAAATTTAGGAAGCATCACGGTAATTAGCAATCGTCTTTGAGTCTAGCCCGAATATTACCCATTACCCATTACCCATTACCCATTACCCATTACCCATTACTCTTCACCTTGTTTACAGGCCTGATTCAGGACGGTAGAGAGATCAAAGGATTTTAATTGCTTCCACAGGGTTGGATCACTCAAGGCTTGCTGTACATTTTTATTTTTGACAAGTTGAAAAAGATTTCCCGAAGAAATAGCTTGTTGAACCTGAGGATCATTGATCATTTTTTTCATGAGAGGTTGAGCTAAAAGCTCCTGTGTGTTTGGAGCATTCATAAAACGAATAAAGGCATCATGATCCTGAAGTAGAATCATGCTTTTTTTTGTGTTTGCATAGAATGCAGAGGTCAGCGGATCTACTTGAACAAACCAGACTCCGAGCGGGCCAAGCTCTATTGATTTTTTAATACGTACGAGGTTGCAGGCTAATGGGTCACTCACCGCTGGAAGCCCTTGTTGCTCCGCTTTCAAAAGTCGCATCTCCCCAACAAGACCTAAGCTGCGTATGAGAGAAATAGTTCCCCAAATAAAAAAGAGACCAAACAACAACCCCCAACAAGCTCCACCAATTCCAAAGAGGCCTCGAAGAAAGCCTCGGTAATGATTTGTTTTTTTGAAAAGGAGCGCCGATAAGAAATTTACAATGAAATAAATAATGATTCCTACCGAAACTCCAACCACTGAGGAAATCAGTGAGGATGAAGTGTGAAATAAAAAAATAAATAGCGTGCTCAGTGTTGCAACTATTGTTGAACCTGCAAACCAAGCTACAATAAGTGCCAGAAATTTTAATAATCCTCGAAAAAAACCGAGCTGCCATCCTCTCCATACTTCAAAAAGAAGCCAGAGACTTGCACCCATACAAATGATCATTTGCCACTCTGAGGAAGAGAGGATCAGATTAGATGCTAGTGAGAATTTCATCGTATCACTAATAATAAGGGAGACTATTATAACCCGAATATTTCATCATGATCGTTACACTGTTAGTTCTTCGCTCGTAACAGCGTTCGTTATGACAAATTTCTCTAGATGAATAGCAGGATCGGCACGGAATGTTAAGCAAGCGGCATAACGACGTTGTATATCGGCTAGGAGCTCATCATCTTCATGACGCAAACGATGGAGCAACTCAGGATGAACAGTAACTTTAAATTCATGAATATCATCTTGATGACGCTTCATTAAGGTGTGAAGGGCACGTTGTAATTCTACACTCATGGTCATCATACTTTTAATAATACCTTTGCCTCCACAATAAGGACAATGGGTGTAGCGGGTGCTTGAAATACTCTCCTGAGCACGCTGGCGGGTCATTTCCATCAGCCCCAATGCAGAGATCGGCAAGACATGGGTGCGAGCCTTATCACGCCTGAGTCGTTCCTTCATACGTTGATAGACCGCCTGCTGATCTTTCCGGCTTTTCATATCGATAAAATCACAGACAATAAGCCCTCCAATATTTCGGAGTCGAAGTTGACGAGCAATTTCATCAACGGCTTCAAGATTTGTTTGAAGCAACGTTTTTTCCATATCTTTGCTTCCTTTGTTACGACCGGTATTGACATCGACGGTGATCATCGCTTCAGTTTCATCAATGACAAGGTATCCTCCGCAGGGAAGCCAAACCTGGCGCAGAAAGGCTTTATCAATCTGCTCTTGAACTCCAAAATGATCAAAAATTGGTTTTGCCCCGCTATAATAATGAATTAGCTTGCGAGCACGTTTTGAAATAGGTGCCACAAGTGATTGCATCCTCTCTGCCTCACCAAGGTCATCAATATTAACCTCATCAACGGTATCTGTAAGAAAATCACGTACTGTACGGGCAATCAAATCTGGCTCCAGCATCAACGTACTTGCAGCTGGTTTTGTTTTCATCCCCTCCTCCACACAACCCCATTGATCGAGTAAAAAATGGAGATCACGTACAAAGAAACGTGCCCGCTGTCCCTCTCCCGCTGTTCTAATAATAATCCCCATACCCTCTGGTAATTCTAAGTTGGTGAGAATATCACGAAGGCGTAAGCGCTCTTTAGGGTCTTCAATTTTGCGTGAAATACCACATTGATCATTAAATGGCATAAGCACCATGTAGCGCCCAGCAAGACTGATATTGGTGGTGACACGTGGTCCTTTGGTTCCAATAGGGCCTTTTGTCACCTGAACCATCACCTCTGATCCAATTGGATAAATGGATGGAATATCTTTAGCTGTAATTTTTTTCTTAGCCTGTTGGTTTTTACCGCGATGGACAGCTTCAATACCACTGTCAAGGGCTGCCGGCACAGCATCCCAAAAATGCAAGAAGGCATTTTTTTCAAAACCAATATCCACAAACATGGCTTTCAATCCATGCTCAATATTGCGAACTTTTCCTTTAAAAATACCGGCTACGATATTTCGGTCGCTATCACGTTCTATCGAGTACTCTTCAAGCAGACCATCTTCCATGAGTGCGACCCTTGTCTCGAGCTTTTCAGAACTAATAATGAGTTTAACTCTGGGCCCATTTTTCTTAACGCCTAAAAAACGTTTTACAGTATCGATAATATTCAAAGTAGTAGGGGCTGTCATCAGACAGCGGTTAAAAGTGAAAAATTTTGAGATTCTTAAAATTTGGAATGCTGTACATCTTCCGGTGAGCTCTTTCCAAACGAGTTCTTTATGGTAACTTGAGTTTCTTTTAAAGTGAACTGTTTTTGAGAAAAAGCGGAAATGAATCTTTTAGCCTGCCTATTTCATACTGGTTCGTCACGAAGCGCAGCGAATTCTGATGATGACATGGAAGGTGATGGATTGCGACGACCGCTGTATGAGTACATACCGCCCAAATCACAATTCGAGACCAACGCAGTAATCATGAGCTTTCCACAAGCCGTAATAGATCGGTATGAAATATGCGGGTTAACGCTCTAATTTTTGGGAGCAGCGGATCGGCCTCCCCCCAGAAAATTGAAAAATTTTTGAAGGCCACCTTGATTTTGTTGTTTGTTTTTGACATGACCTCGTGCATCAGCATCTTCGCTGATGTCAGGAGTTGGCATATTCTCCCGAGAGGAGGAGCCAGATCTTGGAGAAGCGTCTACTGGAGAATCTCCGGGTTCAATATCAGGACCATAGGAGCAGGGTGTTGCATTTGAAAAATCAATACTCGAGATATGCTTGAAATTTCCAACAGCAGGCTTTAACGGGGTAAGCTTGACCTCTTTTCCTGCTTCCATAGCAAAGATTTCTTGTAAAACTTTAGATGCAAGGGGAGCTGCCACAGCTCCTCCAGATTTAGCACCTTGTACAAGCACTATGACAACATACTTAGGATGTTCATAAGGGGCAAATCCTATGAACCAGGTATGATTATCTTTGCTACGGCCTCGCCAAAATTGAGCAGTTCCCGTTTTCCCTGCTACAATATTCTTTTCCAGGCGTGCTTTTCGAGCGGTCCCACCATCTTCGTTGACTACTTTCCACATGCCGAGACGCACTTGTTGAATTTGATTATCGGTGAAACCTCCCTCCTTTTTTAAATCACTTCGAATTTTTGTAGGTTCTTCCGAAAGGATCATCCCATCTTGAGCGACTACTTTTTTTACAAGTCGGGGTTGATAGTAAATTCCACCATTGGCTACTGTAGAACCTACAAGACCCATCTGTATAGGTGTTGTTAGTACAAAACCTTGACCAATGGCAACGTTGGCCGTGTAACCTGCGCTCCAACGCTCTTGAGGAGCATTAGCGGCTAACCACTCCGGTCCTGGCAAGACTCCTGGTGCTTCGTTATTAAGAGGTAAGCCTGTTTTTTGTCCAAGGCCTAGCATTTTTCCCACAGAGTCAATTTGATCAATTCCAGCAGCATTTCCATATTGATAAAAAAAGGCATTACATGATTTTTTTATAGCATCGCTGAGATGAAGCTTTCCATGGGGGGGGAGCGGTGGCTTCGCAGTTAAGACCCAGCATTTCATAAATTTGTCGCCATACTGGACCCCTCCAGTACAGGTAAATTCGCGATCTCCAATCCCGGCACGAATGCCAGCCAAGGAAGTGCAAAGTTTGAAAATAGAACCAGGAGCATAAGAACTCAAAGCACGGTTCGTTAAAGGATCTGTTTCATCATGAACAAGGGATTCCCAATCTTTTTTAGAAATCGTGGGAACAAATTTATTGGGATCAAAGGATGGGACAGAAGCCATTGCTAAAACATCTCCATTATTGGGATTGAGCACCACGATGGCCCCTCTTCCGACAACGCGTAATGCTTGCTCTGCGATATATTGAATCCGTGCATCAATGGTCAAATAAACATTAGCCCCCTGCTTGGGCTTGATCTGCTCCTCTTCTTTTTCGATACCTCCGTGAGCATTACGCTGTAAAATGCGTTGACCAGGTGTTCCTCGTAACACGGTATCATAAGCCAATTCAATCTGTGCTTTACCCACCACATCAGGCTCATAAAAATTAAACTGACTAGCTTCCTTAGGATCAATTTCTGTAGGCCATCCCACGTAGCCAAAAAGATGAGCAGCAAGGGCGCCATAAACATAATTTCTTACTGGCGTTAGTGTGACATTCACTCCCGGTAAATTGAGGCTATTTTCACAAAAGCGTGCCATCGTTTCAAAATCGAGATCTTTTCGATATGAAAATGGGACTTCTTTGTTGTTACGATATTGAAGCTGTAATTTTCGCGTGTTGTAATCCCCGGCTAAGCCTAATTTTTCGAGACGAGGAATTACAGATGTCTGAACAATTTGAACGATGTCCGCTTCTTCCTTATTAATAGGCATTCCATGGTCGAAGGCCCGATAGGTAATCACTGGAACGGTTCCTTCATTTTCTTTGTAAGCTTTAACAATATCTGGCAAATAGAGATCTACTTGAAGGCTAGCCCGATTTTCTACAAGAGGGATTCCATTGCGATCAAAAATTTCTCCTCTCACTGCAGGAATACGAACAGTTAATTCAGAATTACCTTTAATTTTTGCTTTGTACTGATTGCCACGAATGACCTGAAGATATGAAAGCCTGAGTATTAAAATGGCAAAAACAGCAATAGCAATACTGCTTAAAATCAAGATCTGACGATGGGAAGCTGTCTCTTCTCTTTGTACAATCATTCTTGATTACAGTGGAGTTAGATAAGTCGTACTGTTCTGTTTGGGGGGAGACAACCAAAACTGTACACATCCGTAGAAAAGAGGAGCTAGGATTAATGAGATTCCAGCTGACAAAAAACTCAATAAGAACACCTCCCCGGTGATAAAAAAATTTCCTCTTGAGAACGAGAGAAGAAAGAACTCTCCTAAAAGAAAAGTAGCTGTGCATAATCCAGCTCCCAGGCTGTGCAGCTCCCAGCGAACTCCGTCAGTGATATCGCTCACAAGCTGGAGCATAAATGCCCATAACATAAAAAAGATTATAAACCAGCCGAGTCGAATTTCAACGTGCTGACCATGGATTTCTAGCACTAACAAGCCTTCAATTAATCCTGTGATAAACCCAAAAAAAAGGGATCCAAAAAAAGGAAGCGCTAACGCTGCAAAACAAAAAATGATCGTAAAGAAAACAAGATGAACTTGTCCTAGAAACGCCAGGGAGGGTACAAGAGCTTCTAAACTCATCGTTAATAACAGCACTACTAGAAGAAAAAGAAAAAGGGTGAGAGGTTTCATTCTAAACCAGATGTTTCACTCCTTAGCGCCTACAATAACAAATACATGTTCTAGATTACTAAAATCAACGGTGGGGTCTAGAATGGCTTGTCCATCGAGCTCCCGAAGGCAAAAGCTTTTCACAGTACCAATTTCAATGCCAGATGGAAAAATACCACCACTAACCCCGGCCGTATAAACTTTTTGTCCAGCTTGCAAATTAGCTAATTTATTTAAAAAATTGAGCTGCAACCCTCCTGTTGGAATACGGATGCCACTACAGATTCCTTGATCTGAAGTGCCTTGCACTTTCGAAGCGACAAGACAACTTTCATCTGTAATGAGAACAATAGTTGAAAGACCTGGTGTGACGACGCTTGTTTTACCGACAAGGCCACACTCGGTGATGATTACCATATCAGGAGCAATGCCGTCACGAGATCCACGATCAATTTTAAAACTGTTCCACCATGTAGAATTATCTCGGGCAATGACGGTTGCTGGCACTAATTTAAATGCTGACTTTTCACGATAGTTTAAAGCGTTTCGCAACTGATTGTTTTCATCTGCTGCAGCGTGTAGGACTAGGTTTTCTGTCTTAAGTTCTCTGTTTTCTGAAAGAAGCTTGCTATTAGCTTCTTCAAGCTGATGCAAGGTCATACGATGTTTTGTAAATTCAGTAATATTTTTTTTGAGAAATACACTTGAATAAAAAACAGGAGCAACAAAGGTAAGCAGTTTCTCTTGAGCCACCTTAAGTCCAGAGACATTTAAGAATGAAACAATAAGAGCTAGACCAATAAGAGCACCAACAATAAATATTCGAGAGCGCGGCATGATCGTTCTAAAATAAAAGAGCAATGAGAGTCATCGGCAACAAGCTCTCCCTAATTAATAGACCCCCAATAAGCAGAGTTTTTTTCTTGAAATAAAATCACAAGACTAAGATTTGTCTAAAGTTACACTAATATGATGAGCACTATACTCTGCTACACTCAACACCTAAGACTACGTCCTTGTTCGATCCTGTGAAGCGACAGCACGCAAAAAAGCAATTTCTTGAAGAGCTCTTCCTGTTCCCTCCACAACAGCACTCAGAGGGTCTTCAGCGACATGCACTGGAAGGCCCGTCTCCTCTGCAATAAGCTTATCTAAGCCACGAAGCAAGGCCCCCCCTCCAGCGAGGACAACACCATGATCTACAAGATCAGCTGAAAGTTCAGGAGGACAGCGTTCCAGAGTAACGCGAACTGCATTCACAATAGTAGAAACTGGTTCCTTTAGTGCTTCGCGAATTTCTTGAGATGTAATATGAATTGTCTTAGGAAGCCCGGCTACCAAATCACGTCCCTTGACATCCATTGCCATTTCTTTTTCCAAAGGATATGCAGAACCGATCTGCAATTTGATATCTTCTGCAGTACGCTCTCCAATAAGAATATTGTAGGTGCGTTTGATATAATTGGTAATGGCCTCATCGAGTTCATCACCAGCAACACGAACACTACGACTAAAAACAATACCTGCCAGTGAAATGATAGCCACTTCAGTTGTTCCTCCACCAATATCGATAATCATATTAGCAGCCGGATCAGTTACTGGAAGACCAACACCGATGGCTGCTGCCATCGGTTCTTCAATTAAAAAAACCTCTCGTGCCCCAGCATGCAATGCAGAATCTTTGACAGCACGTTTTTCAACTTCGGTAATACCACTTGGAACAGCAATCACCACCCTAGGTCGAATTAAACGGCGTGAACTATGAGCCTTTGTAATAAAATGACGTAGCATGGCTTCGGTGATTTCAAAATCCGCAATGACTCCATCCTTCAGCGGACGTATTGCCGTAATGTTACCTGGCGTTCTTCCTAGCATGCGCTTTGCTTCATCACCAACAGCAAGGACGTGAGTCGTTCCTGCTTTCACTGCAACAATTGAGGGTTCTCGTACGACAACACCGTGATCTTTTAAGTAAACAAGTGTGTTTGCAGTTCCAAGATCGATTCCAATATCAGTGGAAAAAATACCAAAGAATTTTGTAAGGAGTTTTGAAAAGAGGCTCATGAGAAAAAAATTTATTTATTTATGTGATGGAATGAAAATTGCAGTAGCGTTTATGAGGCTTAATCCGAGCATTTCATACTGAAGCGTCATGAGGCGCCGTGCAAAGCTTATTAGTACAAGGAGGGAGAAAGATTGTGATGCGGGGCTGCAGGAGCCCTACTTCCCCACTCGCAATCGAGACCAGCACAGTGACAATGAGCTTTCCCCAAGCCGCAAGGATTGAGTATGAAATATTCGAGTTAAGATGCCTATAAAACCAGAGAGAAGCAAGTCTTCCTTATGCTCGCAAAGAACATTCTATGACGAGCTCCCTTTTTAGGGGTTATAAATTTTTTAGTTGCTCTACAATACATCGATGCAGTTGACTCAGCCTGATCCAATCTGAAAAACTAGCCCAGATATTTCATACTGATCGTGACGAGGAGGCCGTGATGAGTATGAAATATGCGGGTTAAACCATCTTCTTCCATACATCGTTCTTATCATTAACCCCTATGCAGCCAGAAAACCATTCCTCTCACCTGGTTGATCATGGGAAAATTATTGCCCATGCTAACACCCGTCTCTCTTGGATCTGGCTTTTTCCACTCTTAGCACTTCTCACAACAGGTTGGTTTTTTTGGGATAATTGGAAGTCAGAGGGACCTATCATTGAGGTGGAATTTCATGAAGCTCCAGGAATTCAAGCGCACAAAACACTTCTTTTTTACCGTGGAGTTGCAGCAGGAGAGGTCATTGATGTCAGACTAGATGAGCATTTGAGCAAAGCTATTGTGAAAATTAGGTTGAAGGCATTTGCCGCACTCCTTTCACAAGCAGGAACACTCTACTGGATCGATCAACCTGTTATCAGCTTAGCTAAAACCTCGGGGCTCAGTTCTATTATTCAAGGAAACTCGATCCAGGCGCGTCTGGGTGAAGGACCCAAGACCACTCATTTTGTAGGAATGGAAAAAATGCCACTTCACCCCTTAGAAGCTCCTGGACTGGTTCTTAAACTTATTGCTCAAGAGATTCCTTATCTCGAGGAGGGCTCTTCAATTACCTATCGAGGGATCACTATTGGGGGAATCATGCGCAAAGAGCTAATGGGAGATGGAAATTCTGTTGTGATTGCTGCTATTCAGAAACAGTTTGTCGAACTTATTCATGAGAATAGTCATTTTTGGATGCTTCCTGCTGCCTCCGTTAAGATCAGCCCTAAGGGTGTTCAGGCAGATATTCAAAATCTTAAAAATATGTTTTTAGGAACGGTTGCTATAGATACCTTTGAAGCACCAACAGCAGAAGCGAAAAGCGGAGAGTCATTTCATCTTGCTTCAAACGAACAAGAGGCACGCTCGGGAAATGAAGGAATAACCTTTGAGTTGTATGCTCACGAAATTCCAACACTCTACGTTGATGCCCCCGTTCTCTATCGCGGCATTGTTGTTGGGAAAGTCACCAAAAAAGAAATCAACAACAATGGAGAACCGCTCCTCACCATTTTCATTAAAAAAGAGTTTGCCAATACAGTTCATGAGAACAGCCTCTTCTGGCGTCTTCCTGGTACAAGAATTCAAGCAGGACCTGGAGTCGTGAGCATGGAAGTTGATAGCCTCCAATCGCTCCTTCAAGGGGGAATTGCTTATGATTCCTGGAGCCCTCAACAAGCTCCTGTTGCCACATCAGGAAAATCTTTTGCTCTTTTTTCGAGTGAACAAGTCGCTCGACTCAGTCCAGAGCCACTGAAGATGAGCTTTGAAGATGGCCAGGGGCTTCTGGCTGGACAAACACAAGTTCGCTATCTGGGGGTTCCCATTGGCTTAGTAGAGGAAGTGCATGTAGCACATCACCGTGTGGAGGTCACTGCCTATATTGCTCCGGGGTATGACTCACTTCGTAAACATGACACTAATTTTTCTATTGTGCGGCCCAAAATCAGACTTGATGGTCTTTCTGGAATCGAAACGTTAGTGAGCGGTGTTTATATTGAATGCAATCGTCCTAAAAAACCCCACAAACAATTGACTTATTTTGTAGAACATTTTTGGAACAGAATGAGACTCAAAAAACCTTAATTTTTTCATACCCCTGTCCCAATTATTTGCTTCTTGCTGATAAAATATTACCTTCATGCGTTTCCTTTACGGATGCAGAAGCTGATTTTTGTTGTAACAGATCACCTTCTTCAACAGCCCGACTCAGGTTAAAACAGCTCACTTATGTGGAACAAGATTACTCGATTTTTTAATGAGCATTTTTTTCGTCTTCTTGCATTGGTCTTCCCACCAGTTCCATGGCCCCTCCCAAAGAACCCTAAACTCATTTTAGTTTTTAGCACAACTGGAATTGGAGATAGTCTTTTTGATTCAGCAGCAATAAAAAGTTTAAAAAAGGGGTATCCTCAGTCCAAACTCATTGTCGCAGCACACCATCGACGTGGGTCAGTAGCACGTCACCATCCATTCGTAGATGAAGTCCTTCCACTGAGTAAATCGCCTCTTTCTCAATTCAAGCTTTTACAGCACTTTCGAAATAGTAAACCAGATCTAGTTGTTGCCCTGCATGTCAATGAAGAGGCGGTTCCACTAGGATACCTTTTGAATCGACATGCTTTTTTCGGCGCTGTGGAGCGCTGTCAACGTTTTTCCTTCCTTCTCTCACATCCAGTGGTTACGAAAGATGAACCCCATATTGTGAAAGAAATCTTGAAAGTAGCTACTGCCGCCGGTGGGGCAAAGGTCGATCGAGGTATGGTTTATCAGGTAAGGGAGGAGGAGGTAAAACTTCTCTACCAACACCACCCTGCTTTAAAACAACCTTTTATTATTTTTCAAACAGGAGGAGGTAAAACACTCTCCTGGCGAAACTGGCCCGTAGAATCTTATATTCACGCCATCAGATGGTTTAAGGAGAGATATCCTCATCAGATCATTTTAACGGGGGGGCATGACAATTACGAGGTAGGAATAGCTATTGAAAAAGCAACTCCTTGGGTCATCAATCTTGTTCAAAAAACAACCTTAGAGGAGACAGCCGCACTCCTCAAGGAGGCTTCCATGCTTGTGAGCACAGATACTGGCGTGATGCATCTTGGTTTTGCAGTGGGTTGCCCCACTCTTGCGCTACTCCACTACCGCAGCCCCACTAGTATGTATGGTCCACTAGACAATACCCCGGGCCATGAAATCATCGAACTTGCCAAGCCTGAAAAAGAACTTCTACTTAAACAAAAAGATCCTCAGCTTAGTGAGATGAGTCAGATATCTTTTGAAAAAGTTTTTGATGCAATGGAGCGGATACTTCATTTTAAAAAATAAAATAATCTCGTTTATTTTCCTAACAAACAGCCCTCATACAGTACCTTTAAATTCTATGTTTCATCCTAATGCTTACCTTGATCTTCGCCATACAGATCATCAGATTTTGATCAACAGAAATTCGCGAGTCTGGGAGATTCTTTCCAATATTTCTTCTTATCTTGCTGATTACCTCACTCCAGCAAATTATGGAATTAAGAATGGAAATTCTTATATTGGAAAAAATGTCTTTATTGGGAAAAATACCATTATTGAGGAGGGGGCTGTAATTCTAGGTCCTGCCTGGATTGGGGAAGGATGTCAGTTGCGTAAAGGGTGTTATATTCGAGAAAATGTTATTGTTGGAAATAATTCGGTTATTGGAAACTCGTGTGAATTAAAAAATTCACTCCTCTTTGATGAAGTCCAGGTCCCCCATTTTAACTATGTTGGCGATTCTATTTTAGGCTACCGTGCTCATCTTGGGGCAGGTGTTATTCTTTCTAATGTCCGATTAGATCGGCAGGAAATTATCATCAAAATAGAGAACCTCAAAATTTCCACTGGCCTCAAAAAATTTGGTGCTATTCTTGGTGATTATGTTGAAATTGGATGCAATGCTGTATTGAGCCCAGGATCAATTATTGGAAGGGAGAGCTTAATCTATCCTATGGTCTCATGGCATGGGATCCTACCTGAAAAAAGCATTGTAAAAAAGCAAGAGGAGTACCAGATTCTTGCACGCTAGCTCGCATATTTCATAATGATCGTAACGAGGAGGCCTCGAAGGCTGATGGGGTAAGGCAGGCGAGCATTTTGATGCAGGGCTGTATGTTGTACATACTGCCCAAATCAAAATGCAAGTCTAACGCAGCATCCATATGACTTCCCGATCTACGCAGTAGATCGGGATGAAACATACGGGTTAATTGAGTTGTTGTTCTTCAAAATATTTTAAATCTGATTTTGTTGTCAGATAAGTATTCAGGCCAATGTACCACATGTTGGTAATCAATCTGGGCCATGCTAATTCAGTAACGCTATTTTGAACTGTCATTGTGATCAAATTAGAGTTTTTGAGCAGGTTGAGCACTTCTCCTACGGCGGCTTCAACAAAGAAAGCAGAACCTTCAGTCAGGAGCATCGTAGCTATGGTAGAGGCAACAACGAATCCTATATTCCATAAGTCCTCTTTTTTTATTGGAGCCACTGTTGCTCGACCTGTTTCACCCATGACAAGAACAACACTTAAGATACCATTTACAATATTTCGCTGATAGGTAAAAGGGCGCACTATTTCACTCAGAGTCATTATCCTTCCCGTATTAACATATTTAATACCAACTGCTAAAGCAGCTTCAAGACCATAAGCTGTCGTTTGTGCAATGGCTACATTTGTAAATGACTGAAGAATTAAGGAACTGTTAAGGGAGTTCGAGGCAGCATCTGACAAAATTGGATCTTTGTTAAGATTACCAACAGTCGCTAATGAGCATACTCTTAAACCGATAGTTTTAATTCTACAGGACGGGGGAAAAGATTTTTTGTTTGCATTAGTGCTTAATAATTGATCACTGGACTCTTCAAATGATCCTCCTGGAGCAATCATTTCTTCTCCTTGCAACGTTATTACAGAATCGCTCGTCCATTCTCTTACATTTCCTCCTTGATCATAGGTTCCATAAGAGCTGGGTGAATCTGTGAAAAAACCGACAGGTGTTGCAAGATAATATTCATTTTCTTTTGAAGGCATGGTTTCATCACTAAATAAATGCTCCATGTCATAACATCCATCTATATAATATCGTTTATAATTATAAAAAACTTGTGCAAAATTAGCTCCTGTTTTAGCACTAGAAGGATTTTTGAAGAGTTCAAGGATGATTGTTTGAGTTGGTAATTTATTGCTTTGAGTTGGTAATTTATTGCTTTGAGTAGGATAAGACCAGTAGGTAGCATCTGTTGTTCCACCGTAATGGTAAGCAGCCTTGTACCACTGATTTAAATTAGGGAGAAAATAGCGCGCTCCTTCCATAAGCTCTCCATTTTTGCCATTTGTAAAATCATAGGCTCCAGTTTCTGTTATAGCTAAGAGCTTTTCACTTAAAGTAAAGGGATCTAACGATGGGTCTTTTCGACATAAGGTTAAAAAATCTGGAGCCCCATGATGTAACCAATTGAGATAGCGCTTACAGTCATCTAGGCTTATTCCTGTCACAGGAAGCGAACCAAAATAGTGTCCTAAGGGAGTTCCCCAGTCTTTTGGGAAAAAAACCGTGATCTTGTGACCTAGAAAATTGGTTGCATCAATTCTGGTTCTTATAACATCGGTTAACTTAGATAAGGGAGCAGATCCAATATTTTTCTGAAACATCTCCTCATGATAAAGATTGCGGGGATCTTCAGGATTTTGCTCAACAACGTGCACAGCATTGAGAAAAGTTGTCCATTGTAAATTAGTTACAGGGTATTTTCCGATGTGGAATGCTTCTTGTACCGCGCCCAATCCAGTAATAGGATCAGCGAGATTTCCAGCATCTTCCACAGAGATCATTTCTGGAATTACGGCAAGTGGCCCTGAAAGCTCAGTGTCAATAGGATCGGTTTTTGGATCTATTTCCTGCGCATGGAGAGATTGAGAAAATAGTATCATAAAAATAGCAGAGGCGCTCCCTATACTCCATAAGGATGCTATGAAAAGAAGCGATCTGTGCGCTAGCCATGAAGAGCATACAGGCCTTTTTCTTTCTACCTGGAGATTGAATTTAGGGGATGAATTTTGAGTTAAAGCAGACATTTTGTTAATATTGAAAGGGATTAGTATTGTTTTTTTGTGATATGAAAATGCACCATGACTCCTGGTCAGTGGTAGCAAGCATTCCGTTGCTAACAAGTGAGAAAGGAAAGGAAGAAAATTAGTATTTCACTAACGATCAACACGATTGATTGACTTAATCAGATGAATTTTGAACGGTAGGGATTAATAGATTCGTTTAAATACGAAGCCAGTAATGGATAAAATCCCTCTTTTTAATGGCGTTCCGTCGAACGCAATCACATTCGCTCGTGACTTAATTTACAGGGATGAAAGAAGAACAGTACCATGCAAGATATAACTGTAAAAGGTAGTGACAGTGATATCAGCGATAAATGTTCTTGGATACTTGGTTTGTACATCTTTTCTATGATGCTAAAACGAAAAAAGGCTAGTCAATCATTTTTTCAAATTTTCTTATCATCATTGGAAAGTTCTAAATAATGGTGCACGCTTTCTTGGAGCAAAAAAGGAGCAATCATTGTTTTGGTAATAGGAACAGGGGAGGTCAGGACACGCCTCATAGCTGCTGCTAAGGCTGACGGAGTCAGATCACAGAGCCCCTGAGATAAAGGTCCTTGGAGAATTTCTGCAGGTCCAAAAGGACAATTTGTACTTACGACTTGTGTGCCACAGGCAAGTGCTTCAACCAAGACATTAGGCAGTCCTTCATAATCGGAACTGAGCACTAAGGCTTCTGCGGCACGCATGCAGGAATAAGGATTGTTCACAAATCCCGGCAAAACAAGACGGTCTTCAATATGATATTTCTTTGCAAGCAGATGGATGCTCTTTATTTCTTGATCACTTCCGGAGCCAAGTAAAATCAGCTTTCCTGGATAGCTGCTTAATTTAAAAGCTTCAAAAAGACGATCATGACGTTTTTGTTTATTAAAACGTCCTACGTGAAGAAGAAATTTTTCATTTTCAAAAGACGACTTTTCCTGAGCTTTATGAGCTACATCCTCAAGATCGAGTGGATTGTAAATAGTTGTCATGACTGTTGGTCGAATGCCGATAGCATGCACATCTTCCTGTAAGGCTTGTGAGACAGTGATCAATTTTCTGCCAGAATATGTAGTGATGAGTTGCTTCCGTTTTCTCCAGCGTTGAAATCCTTTTTTATTTTCGAGCTCTCCAGCTGTAAGTGCACAATGAAGGCATATCCAGGCTTCTTTTAAAAAGCGAGAAGCAGCAACAATACGATCTGTCTTGGGAAGATGAGAAACAGCAAGATCGATCTTTTTATTAAGAAAAAAAGAATCAAGAAATCGATCTAACGTCCGTGCACGTCGTGTGATTTCGGTTTGGCGCCAGAAAGGTCCTCGATAGTGATCTTCCAGAAGAATATAATCGACACCAGATGGAATGGGATAAGCCTGATCGTCACGCAGGGAAATAATCGTAACCTGATGGTTTTGTTGTACCATTTCAGCCGCCAAGTTCAGAAGGATACGCTCAGCTCCACCACCTGATAGTCCATCGATGAGAAAAAGAATATTCTGTTGTTGTTGAGAATCTGTCACGGGATTTATGAAACGCTACGAGTAAGAAAGGTGTAACATTTGTTCAACTTTTGAAATAACTTCCTCCACCGGAATCATAGAGAGATAGCGCACTACTGTCTCTGTTCTTACATCATCTGGATCAATCAAATCACCATAATCAGAGGCTTTCACTAGGTGATAGCGGGTCATCCAAGGATGCCATTCATTGATTTTACTTGGACCAAAAAGAGCAACGACATCTTTCTCTAATGCTGCAGCCATATGCATTGGGACAGAATCAACACCGATAAAAAGAGTGGCTCCTTCAATTGCTGCTGCAAGCTGACCTAATGTTAACTGACCTGCAAGTGAGTAGATGCGGTCGGAATGAACTTTCTCTAAAATTGTAGCAACCATAGCTTGCTCTTCAACGGCCGGGCCAGAGGTTAACAGAATAGACCAGCCTTGATTGGCAAAATGGGCGATGAGTTTTGCAAAGGACTCCTCTTCCCAGCACTTAAAAAACCAGCGTGCTGTTGGATGAATGAGAAGATAGGGAGTGGAAAATGAGGTTTTTTGAAGCTGCTCTTGAATAAATAAGCGGTCTTCTTGGCTAATAACCAATCGGCATCTCAACATAGGATCCGTCATGTGATTGGGGGATTCGGGAACGAACCTCTTGTTGAAAATTATCTCTGGACCGGATAATTCATACTGATCGTAACGAGGAAGCTGTGAAGGCTGATGGGGTGTTGAACTCGAAGCCCTCCTTGACGAGTGTGTACTCTCACCTATGGTGTCATGACTAGCATGAAATACTGCTGCTAGAGTAGCTAGATTTTGTTCTACAGTATGATGAGTGTTACTTGGAAACAGAGGAACTAATGTTGTAAAGCAGGAGCTCCAAAAAAAATGACGACGTTTGGGATAGTCAATACCAATAGATTGGTGCGGCCTTAAAAGCGCTGCCAATAATGCCCCCTGCATCTGGTCGGAAAGATGGATCACCAAGTCGTAATGCTGGTGCTGTAGTTGAAAAAAAAGATGAAGGATCTTTTTAAGACGATTCCACCCACGGGCCGCTCGATGCCAGATCCAAACCTGACGTAGATCAGGATTGTGTTCTAGCAGTGCCTCTGTTCCTTCGTAGACGAGAAAATCGATCTGACAATTGGGAAACTGAGCCTTTAACACTCTGGCAACCGGTGTAGCAAGAAGGACATCTCCATGATGCCGTAGCTTGATGAGCAGGACAGAGGAGGGAGATCGTTGAGCCATAGTTGTGATTCAACCGGTACCTACCATTATTTTTGAGATAGGTTTCTAAAAAGCACTCAGTTTCTTGAATGCCTGCCATCTTTCTTCAATCTCTTCTTGTTTTACAGAACGCAAGCGATCTGGACCGAAGGATTCCACGGTAAAACTGGCCATGATACTTCCGTAGACAACAGCTTGTTGCAATGTTTCAAAATCAACAGGCTTCTTGGAGTTACTATCATTTGAATGGCTTGCCAAGTAACCAGCCAGTCCCCCTGCAAAAGCATCGCCTGCTCCGGTAGGGTCTTTAATATTTTCTAGAGGATATGCAGGACAGCTAAAAAATTGATCTGGACCAAAAAGATAACAGCCATGCTCCCCTTTTTTGATAACAACATATTGAGGTCCCATCGCACGTAGAAGAGCCCCAGCTTTAATTAAGTTGTTTTCCTCGGTGAGCTCACGAGCTTCACTATCGTTAATAGAGAGGAGGTCAATACGTTTGCAAAGCTTTACCAAATCAGCACGAGCGATATTGATCCAGAGGTTCATGGTATCTGCGATCACAAAGCGAGGAGCTTGGAGCTGATCGAGGACATGTAATTGTAAATCTGGACCAATATTAGCCAATAAAATGAACGGAAGCTCGCGATAGGCTTTAGGTAACGTTGGAGTAAAATTGGCAAAGACATTCAAATCGGTTGAATGTGTTTTGCGATTGTTCATATTGTTGAAATATTCTCCTGACCAACGAAATGTTTTTCCTGGAACTATTTGAAGACCAGAAAGGTCGATATTGCGTTGTTTGAAATCCTCTAAATATTCTTTCGGAAAATCATCCCCTATAATAGCCACAAGATGTGACCTAGTAAAAAAAGATGCGCTGATGGTTGCATAAGAAGCAGTCCCACCAAAGAGCTCTAAACGCTCCTCCACTGGGGTTTTAACGGTATCAAGAGCAATCGAGCCAAGAACGAGTAAAGACATAGAGTTAAATATTAATGAGTATGATGAGATGGGTAAAGGATGAACTATTTTCTATCTGATTCTGCTTCATAACTTCTGCTATAGCGTACAAACACCGAGAAGCCGGTTGCTACTGCAATCCACAAACCTGGAAATCCATCTAGGAAGCCACGACGCAAAACATAGGCACGAAAGAAACGCCAAAGGGGTCGTAGGATAGTTGATCCAAGGGACCATTTTTTTTTCTTTTGTTTTTGAAAAAACTCTTCAGCAAAAGGATGGATTTTTTTAATGTAGGATTCCATCGAAGGAAACGAATAGTGAAGTAAATCACCCTTAAGATGGGTAGTTGGTCCAAAGAGGCTCACTGTTTCATGAATGGGTTCCACCCAAACACCATCACCCCGACGAAAAAGACGCAGCTTTGTGTCTGGATACCAATCCCCATGCCTAATCCAGCGACCTAAAAACCAAGTGCATCGATGAAAGGTCGCTCCATGAAAACGATCACAATCTCCATGTTCAAAAAATTGGATCAGGCTCTTTTTTAGTTCGGATGAGAGTTCCTCATCACAATCAAGTGCTAAAACCCATTTTTGAGTACAAAAATCAAGAGCATGATTTTTTTGATCTTGATAACCCAGCCACTCTTGATGAGCAATTTTCGCTCCAAATTCACTAGCAATAGTGAGTGTTGCATCCGTTGATCCTGAATCGACGAGCACAATCTCTCGGGCAAGATCCGCAACGCTGCTCAGGCAGCGACGTAGATTTTTTTCTTCATTGTAGGAAATAAGCGCAATCGAGAGAGGAAGTGGCATGTGATATCTGAGCTCAGCGATAGTCAATCATGATCCAATCACTATGCGATCACGCTCTACAAGGGCACTACTTGCTTTTTCTAACTCTTCTTTTTCCTTGGAAGTGAGACTTTCCATACCCGCTTGGCTAATTTTTTCAAGTAAAGCATCAATGTTGATTGCTAGTGGACGAGGCGTTGGTGCTGTTTTCTCAGCAGGTTTTTGATTTGCAAAAATTGGAACAAATGAAGTGGTTGTAGAGAAAGCCTCCAAAACAGAGTTGTTGGAAGAAGAGCTCGCTGATCCTTGAGAAACAGGGGAGGAAACTTTTGAACCCTTACGAAAAAAAGCGAAATAGTGTGAATAGCGAGAGAGAAAGGAGATCCCATTTTGAGGAAGTAAATCACGATATCCTTGCACTATCATAAAAAAGATGGCGGCCACTGATTCTGATAAAAAAATCACCAGTGATGCGAATTGATGTCCCTCTAAAAACTGAAGTGTAGAAAGGACTAGGAAAACAGCCAACATCCACCGTGCTGCAATGCCAAACAAAAATGGCAGCCCTGGGTATATTGCTACAAAAGCAGTAAAGATGGCAAAATGTACCGACTGAGCTCCACTCATCCTTTCTGATACTCCTGAGAGACTTAATAGCTGTAGCAAGCATGAACCAAGAAGAATGAGCCCTATATAAAGTGTAGCAAACCTACGGGGTCCAATGATTTTTTCTACTTCACGGCCAAAGTAATAAAGCATGAGCATCTCTAGTGCGAACCAAAGGCTTGGAGGATTTACAAAGGCATAGGTAACGAGACGCAGCACCTGTCCATGCCAAACGCCAGCACTATTATAGCAAAGGGCATTGACCCAGGAAGTATGACCTAGGCTTATGAGGGTGGCGGTAAGAACCATGAAGACACCCTGAATGCCGATGATGAACGTCACCATATCTAGACGCCAGTGGCCAATCGAAAAATCAGGGAGATGATGACGAGAAGAAGGGGATTTCTTGTTAAACATAGTACTTAGTGTAATTCAAGCTAGAATAGAGATATTATTTTAAAAGTCTTTGGTGATAATGCAAGAGGCTTCGGCTCGTTGGATGAAATAGGCGAATTCAGAATAAAAAACGATTTCAAAACCACATTTTTTGGTGTTCTTCACGACTATTTATGACTAAGATCTATCCCCTGATATATCGCACTGATTGTGACGATGAGAAGGCCAATGCTGATAGGACAAAGCGAGCGATGAAGCCTGACAACCACTGTGTGAGGCAAACTGCTCGAGGAGCATTCGATCCAGAAAGAGTATACATCAGGCCCTAGCAAGGTGTTTCAGAATCAGTATGAAATAGGCGAGCGAAGTGAACTCTCAAAATTATTCCCTTTATAATGACACGTTTTAAAACTCTACTTATTTTTGGTGCTCCAGGTAGTGGCAAAGGAACCCAGGGGCGTACGCTCGGTTCCATTCCAGGATTTTACCATTGCGCCTGCGGAGATGTGTTTCGAGGTCTTGATGTTCAAAGCAAGCTAGGTCAGGAATTTTTGAAATACTCAAGTAAAGGAAAATTAGTTCCTGATGAAATTACCGTACAGCTTTGGGCTCAATGGATCGAGACCATGGTAGAATCAGGACAATTTAAACCCAATCGGGATTTTCTTATCCTCGATGGTATTCCCAGAAATGTGGAGCAGGCCGAGCTGATGAAAGATCATATCGATGTTCAGCATATCTTTCATCTTTCGTGTCCAGATCGTGACAAATTAGTAACTCGTCTCAAAAACCGTGCACTCAAAGAAAATCGTCTTGATGACGCTAATGAAGAGATTATTAGAAATCGATTATTAGTTTATGAAGAAGAGTCCAAGCCGATGCTTCATTATTATAAAAATTTGACCAGGCATGATATCGATGCCTCTCTCTCTCCCGTAGAAGTCCTTTACCAAATTCTAGGCGGCGTCTTGAATTCCTAATGGCCTCATGAATCAGTTCGAAAATCTTCGAGCATCCTCTCTTTATTGTCAGCGTTGTGCTAAGGCGATGCCAGTGAGAGAACGACTGCTCCTTGTTCTTCCTGAGAAAGAAATTTATGATTACCTCTGCACCGGCTGTGCTTCCTCCCTAGGTCAACGTGAAGTTTCTCTAGGAGATTTAAGAATGGCACGGATGGCCTCTATGAGAAGATCAGGCTAACCCTCAAGATGAGAAGTTGCACCTGAACCCTTATGCGTATTCTTTTTGCTGGCACGAGTAGTATTGGAGAACAAGCAATGAGAGCCGTTGCACTTCACTATGAACTTATCGGTTTATTAACGCAGCCTGATAGGCTAGTAGGACGTCATCAAGAGCTCAAACCGCCTGCACTCAAAGAATCCTTTTTAAAAATTGCCCCAGGTGCACCCATTCTTCAACCAGAAAATCTACGCAGTGCTGAGGCTATTAACTCCCTGCAAGCCTTACATCCCGATGTGATCGTAACCATGTCGTATGGTAAAATTGTCCCCCCTGAGATTCTAACGTTACCGACTCATGCTTGCTTGAACATTCATGCTTCTCTTTTGCCACGACATCGTGGTGCCTCCCCGATTCAATCGGCAATTATTGCTGGAGATACTCATAGTGGCATTACAATTATGTACATGGATGAGGGTTTAGATACGGGAGATATTTTATTAACAAAAAAAATCCCAATCACTTCTCGTGAAACTTCTGGGACGTTGAGTGAGCATCTTGCTGAGCTCTCTCCCATAGCTCTTTTAGAAGCATTGGATTTATTGAAAAAGGGATCTGCTCCTCGTTTTCCTCAGACTGAAAATGAAAGGAGCATCACCCATCGCATCCACTATGAGGATGCCGCTCTGGATTGGTCCTCTTCTGCTATTGCAGTAGAGCGCCTTATACGTGCCATGAACCCAAAGCCAGGGGCCCATGGAGTAGTCACCCTTCCTTCTGGAAAAAAAAGTGCGCTCAAAATTTTCTCTGCACTAGTGAGACCCTCCCATAATAAGGAGTCTCAACCTGGCTCCTTTTTTCTCTCGGAGGAACAAGAGATTCTTCTTTGCTGCAAAGAGGGAGCTCTTTTGCTAGAGGAGGTACAACCTTTAAGCCGTGCCCGAATGAGCTTTTCCGCCTTTGCACGTGGGAATGGTATCAACAGAAATGTGATTTGCTGATTTTTTTTTAGAAAGGGGATCATAGCACCACATTTTCCCGTTTTTAAGGAAACCCGAATCAGAAAAAAAGGTATGGCAGAGAAGATTAGATTTTGTCTTGATAAAATTGGCAGTCAGAGGATGACCATTGGCATGGTTGAGCACATGAACAAGCATTCCCTTCTCTAAATCAAGCCCTACTACTCGGCAACTCATGACTACTTGTACAAGATGGTAATCCTTGACCACTACAATCCCGACTAATCCATAATTAGTGAATTTATCCTTAACTTTAAAAACATCAAAAAATCCTTTTTTTTCAAAGAAGAGGCGACATTCTTCATATCTCCATCGTTGGCCAGTGGTGTTAAATTGGTTCGTTTTGTTGAGTAATTCATAAGCACGTGGAAAATCTGGATGCTCTATGGAATCTATCCTCAGGGATTCCATATTGAGTTTTAAAGAATCTAAGAATTTTTTACGACTGATGTTCATTCCCTGTTTGGCTTGAGGGATTCTCTTTCTAAGACTCTCCGTGCGTTGGTGGGATTCATGTGTGATTTGGGGAACTTGTAATTCAGGAGCCCAAAGGAGAATTTTTCTTAATGTGTAGTGGTTGGCTCCTAGAACTCTCATTTCAGGAAATGCAAGCTGCACCTTTTCTCTCTCTAAAGGGTTGTCATCAATAAACAAGGCACTACTTGAAAGAAGATGGACCTCGTTTAAAATCTCACCAATATTCTCTGCCTTTTCCTTCCAATTAATTTTTCTAACCACAAAATCATCGAGCCGCAAGTGACCTCCAAAGATCTCAGGCCATTTTTGAATGATCAGCTTCTCCTCATTTTTACTCGCAATAGCAAGGAGAATACCTCGTTTTTTAAGAACTAGAAGGGCTTCTAGTAAACCTAAGGGCCAGCCTTCCAGCCCCACAAGATGGATCCCATCCTCTGCAAGCACGCCTCGCCAAAGAGTATCATCAAGATCACAAATGACAATTTTTACAGAATGATGCTGACGGACTATTTTATAATGAGTGATAATTTCATGAATGATGGCATCGATAAAACCAGAGGTGTTTAAAACATTTTGTTTGGAAAAGCGAGTTGGCTTCTCGATACGTCTTAAATCGAATGCAAAATCAGAGTCCTCCACAACCGATCCGTGATTGCTGATATGGAGCACATCATCTTGGATGTAACGTCGTCCAAAATTAGCCGCAATCTCGTTGATATCGATAAGATACAGATTGTTTCTTTCTTCAATCAATGCTGATAAGTGCCGATTGAGTTCCTCCACATAAAAGGGAATATTCCTAAGGTCATATTTAGGAAAAAGCCTTCCGAGGGGATTTTGTTGAGGTACAAGAAAATTAGTGATGAAGGTGGTGAGGCTATATTTTCTGTGGTATTGAAGAACGTTATCTAAAAATAACTCAAGAAGCTTCACCGACTGTTTAAAAGCTTTTTTAGCGGCTTTAGTATCCTGATAATCACAACGTAAAAAAAAACTCTCGGGAAAAACTGTCCTCAGTGGAGGCTGAATGATTTGAAAAGAGTACTCTTGGATCGGTCTTGGCAATTTTGAAGGAAGGGGAGCGATGTTGTTGATTAACAAATGATCAATTTTATATTTCGCTCGGAGCGTTGGTAAATGAGTGTGCAACCCCATCCAGAGGCAATTCGCCAAACAGGAACCAAGCAACAGAATATTTTTGATTTCGATTTCATCGATCTCAAGATCGATGGGAGCTCGGTACTGAAAAGAACAGGGATCTGAAACTGAATTCCTATTCTTGGGTTCCATAGGATTGGGTTTTATGAATGAACCATTGGCTGCATGAATCGATCATGGGATTTCATATGATCCCTTGGGAGATGAGATTTATGCTCTTCCTACGCTAACATAGGTAAATCCAGCTTCTCGAACCACATCAGGATGGAGTAGGTTACGACCATCAAAAATCAAAGGGGTATGCATTTTTTCTTTCAAAGAGCTAAAATCGACATTTGCAAATTCACTCCATTCAGTAGCAATGATGAGGGCTTCCGCATCTTTGGCGGCTTCTAGAGGAGAGGTAGCAAAAATAGCCTTAGAAATAGTTCCGAGCTCCTGAGCTTTTTCCATCCCTTTGGGATCATAGACGGTTACCTGTGCCCCCTCCTTGAGTAGCTGAACAACAAGATCCATAGCGACCGAGCAGCGAATATCATCAGTATCGGGTTTGAACGCTAATCCCCAAACAGCAATTTTTTTATCGCGTAAAACCCAAAGGGCTTCACGAACCTTGGTGAGAAAACGTTCTAAGGAAGAGGTATTAATTCGCTCTACTTCTTCTAACAAGGTGAAGGGAACCCCTAGCTGACGACTAATGGAGATGAAGGCTGCGATATCTTTTGGAAAGCATGAGCCACCATAGCCAAGACCAGCATTGAGGAAGTTACGGCCAATACGCTTATCCGTGCCGATACCATCGGCAACTTTTTCCACGTCGGCTCCACTAGCCTCACAAATAGCTGCAACAGCGTTAATGTAGGAAATTTTTAGCGCTAAAAATGAATTGGCTGCATGTTTAATTAATTCTGCACTATTAATGTCGGTGACAAGAATGGGAGACATGAAAGGTTCGTAAATCTTTTTCATGAGCGCAACGGCACGGTCATTGTTGCTTCCGATGACAATACGATCTGGTTTCATCAAATCAGCAACAGCACATCCCTCACGAAGAAATTCAGGATTACTCACCACATCAAATTGAGAACCGGTCTTGTTGTAACGTCGAATCGTATCAGCAACTTTCTCTCCGGTTTTCACAGGGACCGTGCTCTTGTCAACGATGACTCGATATTCTTTGAGGACACCAGCAATTTCTCGGGCGACCGCTTCAATATAGGAGAGATCGACACTGCCATCGGGTTGAGGTGGGGTTGGAACTGCAATAAAAACAACCTCTCCATGATCAACTCCCTCTTGAATGCTACTTGTAAACATCAAACGTTTTGAGGCCACATTACGCGTGACGAGCTCTTCAAGTCCTGGCTCATAAATAGGAATTTCGCCAGCCAACAACATCGCTATTTTTTTGGGGTTATTATCGACGCACATAACGTGGTGGCCGACCTCCGCAAAACACGCCCCCGTCACAAGACCAACATAGCCAGATCCAATAATACAGAGTTTCATTTGAAAAATTGAGGAATTTGAAAAGTTAAAAGCGCCCAAGGAGCATTTCTATTTTTACATGAACGTTCGTAAAACGAGCATTGTGCTTTAACCCGGATATTTCATGCCAATCACTTACGGTAGGTAGGAAGCCAACTGGATACTACGTTGATCTCGAAGCCTTCCTCGGGCAGTGCATACTTACACAGCTGTCGTCAGAATTCAGGTCTCGCCTTGCCCACCTTAGCTTCGCGGCCCTCTCGCTACGATTAGTATGAAGTTTCTGGATTAATAGAATTTTCTAAGCTACTCGATTGATTCTTAGAATGTCAATTTCATAGATATTCTAGGATTTAGATAAAAATATTGTGCACACTAGCAGAACCAAGTAAGGATATTGATTTCACGGCGACCATGTGTCACTTGTTAACACTACCAAGAACAACCTGTCCGAGATCTTCTTTATTATGAACAATTCGTTTCGTATCCTACTTATTATCGCAGCTATTGTAGTATTCCTTGCCATTTCCTCCGTCGTCTTTGTTGTAGGAATTTATAATGGTCTTGTGAGCGCTTCTCAATCGGTAGATGCTGCCTGGGCACAAGTACAAAATGTCTATCAACGCCGAGCTGACTTAGTCCCTAACTTGGTACAGACAGTTGCAGGAGCCGCTCAGTTTGAACAATCTACAATGGTAGAGGTAACCGAGGCACGTGCTTCAGTCGGACGTGCTCAGCTCAATACCAATCAAGCTCCGACCGACCCTGCCCAGCTTGCCGCTTTTCAACAGGCACAGGGACAGCTTGGAACGGCTCTCTCACGCCTCTTAGTTGTTAGTGAACGTTATCCAGATCTTAAATCGAGTCAGAATTTTCGTGATCTCCAAGCACAACTTGAAGGAACTGAAAATCGCATTTCTGTAGAACGTGAGCGTTTCAATACCGCAGTTCAAGTCTACAACATTAAAGTACGTTCCTTTCCAGCAATCTTTCTTGCAGGATTCATGGGGTATGGACCAAAGCCTTATTTTACTGCAAATCCAACCTCAGAGACAGCCCCTTCAGTCAAGTTTGATTTTAGCAATAAGAAATAAGATCACTCTCCAACGCGAATGCTCACCGGTATTGGTAGCCGGCATCTCCTGCTAGAAACATTTATCTACTGTCGATGGAAGCACCATGCGTACCCCTTGCGAAGAGACCAAAGAATCAACGCACCTTGTGATATCATGAAGGAATGAGAAGGCTCCCTTTTTCTATGAAGATCAAGTCAACTGCCTGTAATTTCTAAGTAATTGGACTATATATATAAAACTCTATGGCCCGCTTGACCCTTTTTCTTGCTCTTCTAATATGGAGTTTTATTCCTCTTCAAGGAGCAGAGGGATTACCCCCATCACCCAAAAACTATTTTAATGATGAGGCCAGTATGGTCTCTCCTCAAGTAGCTATGGAGCTCAATACTCAACTAGAACGCTTTGATCAACAGACTTCGAATCAAATTGTCGTAGTGATTGAACCTACATTTTCGAGCAGGACTTCATTGGATGATTATGCACAACAACTTTATAGCACCTGGCATTTGGGAACGAAAAAAAATAGCAATGGTGTCTTACTTCTCATCTTTGCGAAGGAGCATCAAATTCATATTCAGACTGGTTATGGATTAGAAGGAGCACTGCCAGATGCCCTTTGCAAGCAGATTATCGATGAGGTAATGACTCCTCTTTTTCAACAAGGAAACCCTAATCAAGCTCTCCTAGATGGCATCCATGCCATTATGAAAGCAACAGCAGGGGAATATAAAAACGAGAACCCCTTAAAAAAGAAACAAATCGTTTCTTGGCAAAGGCTTCTCTTTTCTCCAATCGGGTTTTTTTTACTCATCATCATTATTTCTTTTTTTCAAAAGCGATCTTCTGGAGGTAAAAATGGGGGCGGTGGAGGCTGGTTTATCGGAGGGGGTGGTCTTGGAGGAGGCACTGGTGGTGGTAATGATTGGGGCGGCTTTTCTGGGGGAGGTGGTGAGAGCGGTGGTGGTGGTGCTGATGGATCGTGGTAGAGGAGGCCGCCAAGACTGATGGGGCAACCACCGGCGGTCGGGAGACCGCGGTGGAGACTGCCCTGGCTTTAAGGGGGCAGCCCTGAAAGGGCGAGACGAGCGGGAGCGAGCGAGTCAACGCAGACACATATTTTGAAGACGGCTGTAGCCATACATACTGCTCAAGCCACAATGTGAGTCTAATGCAGCATCGACCTGGCTTCCTAGCTTCCTAGCTTCTGCAGGTGATTGATAGGAAATATTTGGTCTAAAAACCTGAACCCAAACAGAAATCAAGAGGGCCTATTTTCAATTTCGATGTATGTTTTAGTATAAAATAGCCAGGCTCATGAGCATAGTTAAGATGATTAAAAATAAAAAAAACCTCAGCTTAATACTCGATCATACTGAAGCCATGCTGCGTCATGTTATCGCGCGCTTTGCTCAGCTTGTGGTTATCTTGATTTTAGCAGGCACCCCTCTTTTTCTTTTAACAGCCCGTTTTTATGGCTTAGGAAATGGCGTTCGTCACCGTGTTGAAAATGCACTTGCTGGTCAATTTTATGAAGTAAAAATTCATCGTCTTCTTTTTAGTCTCAGCGATGGACTCATTGCCGAGGGCCTTGAGCTATTAGAAAAAAACCCTTCGCATCGTCTTCTAGTGCATGCCAAACGAATAACGATTTTCCCCAATTTATCAGCACTTTCACGAGGGAGCATTCAAATTGATTTACTTCAGCTCAATCGCACCTCTATTGATGTTCCTCTTGGAAATAAGGAAGAGCCTCGTTTGCGACTGGATCATGTCGATGCCAAAATTGTTTCTCCGCCAGGACAGTTGACCCTAAGTAATGCTCATTTTGATCTCTGTGGCATCCATGTTCATGCAAGCGGTAATTTTCTTAATCCCAAAACATTTGCTCCACAAGCAGTCTCCTCTCAGGAGCCAGGAAAAATTGCTCAAACTATTGAACGTGTCCAGCAACTCTTACAACGCATGGAATGGGAGGGAGGAGCCCCGACCCTCGATATTGAAGCAAGTGGTGATTTAACTAACACTGGATTACTACGAATTGATCATGCACTTTTCATTGCAGGACCGTGTCATTATGGTCCATGGAATTTCACAGCAATCAGGGCAGATTTAGAATTCGCCAATGGCTTGTTAAAGCTGAACCAGCTATTCATAGATGATAGCAAAGGAGAGCTTCATGCTTCCGGAAATGCCGACTTTAAAGAGTGTCAAGCTGCTTTGAATTTTTCAGGGATGTGTGACATTGGGTCTCTCTCTGCTCTTGTTCTATCAAAAAATCCTCTTTCTGAGTCTGTTTGGATTGACCCACCTCATCTTGAAGGAGCCTTTGCTACACATTGGAAAAATGGGGTTCCGGTCCTTCAAGGGGAAGCTCATGTAGCATCAGGACGTTTTATCTATAGGGGTATTTCTATGGATCATTTTTCTTTTGGATGCACTTACCAAGGAGGACGTTTTCTTGTTCGTGATTTGCAACTCACTGGGGAGCCAGGCTCCTTAGAAGCCGATCTGATGATAGCCCCCCAAGATAATCGTCTTAGAATTCATCTATCGCTCCTCCCACAATCTCTTCTCCCTGCTGCAAAAGGTTCTTTGCAAAATTTTCTCTCCTTGGTCAATTTTAAAGATCCCCTTCAAGTTACTTTCGAAGGAAGTGCTCCCAAGCTTGACCCTCTTGCTTTTTCAGGTTCAGGAAGACTGGACCTAGGTTCTTCTTCGGTGCGAGGGGCTTGGATTGATTCTCTTGTGTCTACATTTCAAATGAAAGAGGGGGCTTTAGATTTTCAAAATATCTTAGCGAAAATTGGTGGCAAAATGGCATCAGGTGAGTGTGTCTATGATTTTAAAAATCAAGAAATTCTTTTTCCTAAAATTCAATCTGCAGTCGATCCTATTACTGTTCTCATGTGGATTGATCCTCGCATTGCAGAATCACTAAAGGATTATCGCTTTCACGCTCCTCCAGAAATTCAAGTTACTGGAAAACTAGGCCTGAAGGATCCTTTAAAAAATGATTTGAATTTACGAATTCATTCCCCTCAAGGCCTTGATTATACTTTAATAAAGCGCAACCTCACATTCACGAAAGTAGATGGTACCATTCAGATTAAAAAACAAGATCTTCTGATTTATCTTCCTGATGCCTCCCTTTTCGGCGGCAATGTAAAACTTCAAGTTGCGGCCTCCATTGCACCTGACAACGGTCATTACTCTGCTGATGTCGATCTTGATAGTATTGATTTTAAAAGCATCACTAAACTTTATTTTGACCACGACACATCTGAAGGAAGGTTAAGTGGTAATTACCACTTTTCTACAATAGCTAAGGATGACTATGCCATGAAGGGCCAAGGGCATTTATTTATTAAAAATGGGAATGTATTGGCAATGCCAATTTTTGGTCCTCTCTCAACACTGATGAACGATATTTACCCAGGCTTAGGATATCAAGCAGCGCGCCAGGCAACCGCAGATTTTACAGTGCAACGTGGCATTATTCACACCAAAAACCTTTCTATTCAAAGTGCCGAATTTAGCATGATTGGCTATGGAGATATCTTTTACCTTGAGGATCATATTAACATGCAAATGCGTCTTAATGTTAAAGGACTTCCTGGACTAGTTCTCTTTCCAGTGAGTAAATTATTTGAATATGTCTGGGATGGTTCTATGAAAACTCCCACCTGGAGACCCAAATATATTGCATTGCCCAAGATCCATTCTAATGCCAGTTCCATTAAATAATAAAACTAGCCCGCAGTTGCCAATTCCAACTATCAGCACACATGGTTCTTAGATCGCGTGTTGCCCCCCATCCTAATTGCTTTTGAGCAGCACTAGGGTCGGCCCAGCAAGCAGCGACATCACCTGCACGGCGTGCTACGATTTCATAAGGAATGTTTTTTCCGGTGGCAGCCTCAAAAGCCTCTACTAGCTCAAGCACGGAGGAACCTCGACCGGTTCCTAAATTCAACGTGGAGAGCCCCGAAGAGCGTTCTGTTTTTTGAAGCGCGGCCACATGTCCCTCCGCTAAGTCCATCACATGAATGTAATCACGCACGGCTGTTCCATCAACAGTTGGATAATCATTCCCAAAAATGGAAAGTTTTTTTCTTATCCCCACAGCAACTTGGGTGATGTAGGGCATGAGGTTATTGGGGACTCCACTGGGAGTTTCTCCGATGAGTCCACTAGGATGAGCTCCAATAGGATTAAAATAGCGAAGGCGTACGATGCTTGAGTGGGAATCCATGTGATAAAGATCTTCCAATATTTCCTCTACCATTAGTTTCGAACGACCATAGGGATTTACTGGATGGAGGAGTGATTCCTCATGGAGTGGAGGCTCTTTTTCCTCTCCATAAACAGCAGCTGAGGAGGAAAAAATAAGATGCTTTATACCGAAATCTTTCATTACTGCAAACAGAGTGAGGGATCCTGCTACATTCACGTCGTAGTATTGAAGCGGTTGCTTCACAGACTCTCCAACAGCTTTTAGGCCAGCAAAATGAATCACACTTTCACAGCAATAATCGTGAAAGATTTTCTTAATTAACGCAGCGTCACGAATATCGCCCTCCACGCAAAGAGGGGGATCTCCCATGAGTGTTGCTAATCGATCGATTACAGAGGTCTTGCTATTGCTGAAGTTGTCCAAGATCAGCGGCCTGTAGCCAGCCTGAGCCAAGGCCACACAGGTATGCGAACCGATGTAACCAGCACCTCCAGTGACAAGAATTATTTTTGGATTCATACTAGGAAAGCGTTCCCTATTTTTTAGGAAGTAATCGCTGATCTACATTCCAACCCCGAAAAGGAACTGTCTCTCCTACACTATTGAGAAAAATAGAGCGATCAAAATTTTTATTACTCCAATCAATCCCTAGGAAAACATGGGATGGAAGATGCATTAGAAATTCACCTTCACTTGGATAATGACGTAGGAAAGGAATCATACGACTCTCTAACTCAAAACGGTTTTCCGGAGTTACTAGTACAAAAGAACCAGGATATAATGCCATCGATGAGGTTGTTCCTTCCTTGTTAAAAAGATTTTTTTGATGGATCAGAGGCCATGGAACCGTGAGAAAGAAAACGAGTGATACTAGAAGAAGGAGTATACCAAGATCACTACGAGGCATCGTTGAGGGAGGGAGAGGCAAACTCCTATCAAAAACAAAAAAACGGTGTGCAAGTGCGAAAAATCCAACACCTGCAAGGAGGCCTTGGAATGGGACTGTTGCTGCAAAAGGCCTCTCTGCAGCATCCCAAGGGGGAGCAAAAGGAATGGAGAGAAGGATTCCAACTGTTATCAAGGTCAACCAAAGTGCGTAAGGTCGAAGTTGTTCTCTTTTCCAGAGAGCCACCAAACCAATAAATGCCATGATCAACAGAAATGTCGCAAGGCGTGATTCCTGGTGGAATTGAAATAAAGTACGATGGGAAAGAGCTTCTTTATAAGCGCGTAGAGCTCCAAGAAAAAGGAGTTGGGGTTGTTCTTGAATCAGTCTTAAATTTTCACGCATCACTAATTTGGAATCCCAATGGGACCAACCCAGACAATCAGACCATTTCCCCCCAGTGAGCAAACCGTTCAAGGTAAAGGAAAAATTCTGATTAGTAATGACTTTCCCTTCGTAGAGGGAACCAGCAAGGATTCTGTTACAATGAAAAGCAAGGAGCACTACGATTAGTGCAAGAACCATTGCTAAAAGAGATTGAATCAGTCGGCCCCATTTTTTTGAGATTCCTCCTTGCCATCCGAGCCATCCAGAAAAAGCAATGAGGAGTGGCAAAACAACTAAAGCTCCAGGTCGTGCACAGAGGCCCAAGGAGAGCATGAAAATTCCCACTATTACTAAGTAAAAATGTTTCCCATGGAGCCCTCTTAGAAAGGCAGCTAAAGAAAGCACCCCACACATTATCCCGAGATTTTCGGTCATGATAAGACCCGCACAGCGTTCGCGAAAAAAAAGCCAACAGACAAGCGCAACGACGCTTGCTCCTGAAACTCCAATGACACGTGCTGTCTCACGTAAGGCAACAACTAGTCCCGCTGCAAAAAGGCATCCACAGAGGGTTTCTGCCATCAGTAGATTGTAATGACAGATTGTTAGGAGTGAAGAAAAATAGGCAGGGTAAAGAAAACGCCCGTTCATTCCTGTTTGTGTGATTCCATAAACAGCCATTTGTGCTGCCTGGCGAAAATGCATGGCGGCATCACTCCAGGGAATCACTCCTGCAAGTAGAAAGGAATCATCGGAAGCATGAGCCATTCCAAAATAAAGGGCTCCTGCCACAATAGGCAATAAAGCCAAGAAAAAAGTAAACAGAGGAGCTCGCCAACATTGATAAGAACTCGCAAACCCAATAGCAAGAGCCCAGAGCATCGAGGGCCAGAGGAAGAGAAAAAAATGATCTGCAAAATAAAGGGGCCAAAAAACCGCTGTAACAGTCAAAATGGAAAAAATAAATATAGAGAACACTTTACTCACAAGAAATGAAATATCCGGGTTAAACGAATTTCAATTTTCTTGCAGCAAAGGCAAGCATTTTGAATAGCAATACTCCATGGCTCCAACGGCTAATGTTAGTTGACCCATAGGTTCTTTCTCGATAACGGACTGGAATATCACGAATTTTGAGATTGAGTTTGCTAGCCCCAAAGAGCAAATCAAAGTCACCAAAGGGATCAAAATTTCCAAAATAATTTCTATTGGCTGCAATTTTTAAATAATTCTCTCGGGTGAGGACTTTAGTGCCACAAAGGGTATCTTTGACTTGCTGTCCTAGGAGCCATGAAAAAGCGATCCCAAAGAATTTGTTCGCACAGAGATTCAAGAATTGCATTGCTTTCTCCTCCATGGGGTACACAAGGCGACTCCCATTGGCAAATTCACAATGACCACTTGCAATAGCATGATAAAATTTCGGAAGGTCCTCCGGAGGGGTTGTTAAATCAGCATCCAAGATCATTAAGATCTCCCCTTCTGCCATAGCATAACCGGCACGCACAGCATCTCCTTTTCCCCGGCCTGACTGCTGCATCATTTTTATACACATTTCTGGATAATCTTTCTGGATTTTTTGAATGGCCTCCCAAGTATCATCTGTCGAATGACCCTCCACGAAAATAAATTCCATCCAGGAGCCCATCTTTGGAGTGCGTGCGAGAGCCGCAGCAATATTTCCTGATTCATTTCGTGCAGGGATAATAATGGAGACACTTCTAGAATTCCCAGAGGATGAGGGCCGTGGACGTGCAATAAAAATAAGAGCAAGACAACACCACGGAAGAAGCGGAGCTACATAGCGATTGAGAAAGGAAGTAATCAAGGGAATATCGATAGGGCAAAGAATACGTGCTTCGCTTCGAATGATCTCCCATGATGCTAACTCCAGAAGATTTTCTAGATCATGCCGTGAAAGCCAATTGGCAGGGGCTTCTGGAACACGCAGGCCAAAAAATGTTGCTAAAGAAAGTACTGGACGCCAAAGCGTATTGTAACAATTGATGACAAGTCGCGTGGAAGGGGTTGCATAGGAACGAATTTTTTCTAACACAGCCTGAACATCCTCTTCGTGATGGAGCATGTCAGAGAGCACGACATAGTCAGGTGAGATGGGTGGAATGAAATTTTCTCCATCCCCTACGAAAAAATCACAACTGGTGTTTTGAGCAATGGCACCACTCATCGCTTTTTCACTAGACTCGACCCCGATTTTTTTACTTCCATGAAGCATGTTGAGTAAAAAACCAGTTCCACATCCTATTTCAAGGAGAGAGGCTTCTTTGGGAATGATGAGATTGAGGTAGTGAGCAACTGTTTTTCGATAAGAACGGGCAAAGAAGGATAAGCTTTTTTGAGACACAATCATTAATTTGCAATGATACCTTGATAAGAGACTCTTGCAATATCATTGAACAGATACTATTGACCCGCATATTTCATACTGGTTCGTCGCGAGGCGCCGTGAATCCTGATGCAGACACCACCGGCGGTCGGGAGACCGCGGTGGAGACTGTCTTTAGACAGGCCTGAAAGGGCGAGACGAGCGGGAGCGAGCGAGTCAACGAAGGTGATGGATTGCGACGACGGCTGTATGTTTCATACTGCCCGAGGAGCAATTCGAGACTGACGCAGTAT
>WBXG01000010.1 GCA_008932965.1 Verrucomicrobiota bacterium | reverse complement strand
GTATTCAATAATCACTCATCTTGCAAATAGTCCAACCTCTCCTGATCCTAAAATAGAATCACTTCAACGCCTATCTAGAATTTCAGTAGCGATGAAACTCAATGAGCGCCCCAATAAAATCGAGGTACTAGCAGAAAAACTGGAAATCGATTACGCCCAACTAGCCACTTATCAAGAGAGATCGCAACAACTAGAAAGTGAGATAGAGATAGCCCAACAAATTGAGCCAATGGGAGAAGATCATCCTACGTTAATTAACAGTGGACATCTCCTTAATGCGATCACTCATCAGTCTAATCTTATTGGAGCCAGAGTCGCTTCTGCCACAGTGTTACGCCCACCTTATGAAACGCTCCATGAAGACCAACAGGCCGTTTTTTTAGCAAATAAATGGCTCTGCATTAAAGAAGAAGCGCTGGCTCAAAGTGAAGATCTATTCGCTCAAGTTCCATTGCTTCCTCTTGGTAATAGCCAGTCCTTCTTAAATAGAGCAGCAGTGATGTTTCAAGAAATTGCCGAGGAAGCACAAAAGCCAAATCCTAATCAACAAATAATTGAGTGGTATAATCAGATAGCAGGCTTGCATCAACAGGCCGCAGAGGCAGAAACTGCAGGTCAGAATAATAAAGCAATATACCTTAATAATGCAGGGAATGCTCTTTTTCATGCGGCCGAGGAAGCACAAAAGCCAAATCCTAATCAACAAATAATTGAGTGGTATACTCAGTCAGCAAGCTCTTCTCAACAGGCCGTAGAGGCAGAAGCTGAAGGTTTGAATAAAAAAGCAGAGTATCTTAATATTGCAGGGGTTGCTCTTTTTAATGTAGCTCTAGAAGTACAAAAGCCAGAACCTAAGCCACAAAGCATTGATTGGTTTACTCAGTCAGCAATCTTGCATCAACAGGCCGCAGAGGCAGAAGCTGAAGGTTTGAATAAAAAAGCAGGGTACCTTTGTAATGCAGGGTGGACTTTTCATAATATGGCTCAGGAAGTACAAAAGCCAGAACCTAATCAACAATGTATTGATTGGCTTACTCAGTCAGCAGGTATTTTTCAACAGGCTGTAGAGGCAAGTGCTGCAGGTCAGAATACAAAAGCAGCTAACCTCTATAATGCAGGATGGGCTCTTCATAATGCAGTTCAGGAAGCACAAAAGCCAGAACCTAATCAACAAAGCATTGATTGGTTTACTCAGTCAGCAAGCTTGCATCAACAGGCCGTAGAGGCGAAAGCTGAAGGTCAGAATAATAAAGCAGTTAACCTCTATAATGCAGGGGATGCTCTTTTTAATGCAGCTCAGGAAGCACAAAAGCCAGAACCTAATCAACAAAGCATTGATTGCTTTACTCAGTTAGCAAGCTTGAATCAACAGGCAGCAGAGGCAGAAGCTGTAGATCAGAATAATGAAGCAAGATACCTTAATGATGCAGGGATTTCTCTTTCTGAGGCTGATATGGAGGCACAAAAGCCACAACCTAATCAACAAAGCATTGATTGGTTTACTCAGTCAGCAAGCTTGCATCAACAGGCCGCAGAGGCAGAAGCTGAAGGTTTGAATAAAAAAGCAGAGTGCCTTAGTAATGCAGGGGATTCTCTTTTTAATGTAGCTCGAGAAACACGAGAGCCAAATCCCAATCCTCAAATTATAGATTTGTTTACTCAGTTAGCAAGCATGTATCAACGGGCTGCAGAGGCATATGCTGCAGGTCAGAATAATAAAGCAACATACCTTAATGAAGCAGGGGAATTTCTTTGGTATGCAGCTCAGGAAGCACAAAAGCCAGAACCTAATCAAAAAATAATTCAGCAAAAATATGAAGAAGCAAAGGATTTAAAAATGAAAGCTGAAGGACTAGACCAAGCGAATACTAATAGTAGAAAAAAAAGATAAACCTATACCATCTTACCTCAATAAATAAATGCCTCTTGATATCAAGCGTTGAGGGCAATCAGGTCCTTTTTAACTGAGGCATTAAGGTTCATGCTGACCGTGTATCTTCTCCTGTAATTCTTATGGTTTTACACCGATGGCAAGGATCGTTTCGAAGTGGGGTGTTTTTTGTTCACGTTCTACGGGGTATACCTCTAGATTCACGAAACCTGCCTTTCTTAAAAACTCGTGGAGTTCGATACTTGAAAAACCAAGCCAGACATGGGCATAGAGTTTTTTGGCTTGCTCGTAATTGTGGCTGCTAAGATCGAGTATAAGAATTTTTCCTTTTGGTTTGAGGATGCGAAAAGCAGCATCAATGGCTTGCTGAGGGCTGCTGGCATGGTGCAGTGCCTGGCTAAGAAGTGCAATATCGACTGAAGAATCCTCGATGGGTGGACTTTCAATATCACCAAGACGGTACTCTAGATTTTTAAAACCATTTTGTTTGGCTGTTTTTTTACCAAACGCAACCATTTTTGGGGAGTTATCTATGGCAATGACTTTACTAGCAGAGCGTGCCAGCAGTTGAGAAAGGGTTCCTTCTCCAGCCCCAAGATCGGCGATAACAAGAGGTGGTAACAGACGAAGTAATCCATGTGCCAAGGCTTGCCAAGAGCGGCCAGGTACATAAGAGTGACCAAATTTTCCAGCTAATTTATCAAAATATTCTGCAGCCCGGTCACGACGTTTATACAAGATCAATTTCAATGCTCGTTGATCTCGAGATGATTCGGGCAGTTCTTTTTGAGCAACACTCAAGGTTTTTCGAAGCGGCTCTAAATGAGAGGTAAGAGCAGTATAGTAACTATTTTTTCCAACACGTCGATCTGTGACAAGCCCCTGACGTCGAAGTTGAGCAAGGCTTGCCGAGATGCGTGATTGAGCCATACCTAAGATTTCTTGGAGCTCAGCAACAGTTAATTCCTCTTCCATCAATAAGAACATAATGCGTAGGCGTGTTGGCTCAGAAAGCAAACGCATCATAGGAAGTATCGAAGGCATGATAATAATTCTTAGTTAGGAGACTGGGGGGGTAATATATTCACTTATGAGTTCTATAGATATTTTAGTAAAAAGATTTATTTATAATGACTCTTGCCAATAAACAAATTTACATATAGGAATATGTTCATGCGTTCAAGTATGATTATTGTATAGCTCTTGAATTAGGAGTTCCTGGTATAACGACTTAAACCATTTATTCGATTCTTTAATCTTCCACTTCTGCGAAGCAGCTTTAATCCATGTCTAAAAATTTTATTTTTTCATCTGAATCAGTTGGTGAGGGGCATCCTGACAAAGTTTGTGATACTATTTCTGATGCAATTTTAGATGCCTGTCTGGCAGCCGATCCTAACAGTCGTGTCGCTTGTGAAACTTATGCCAAGAGCAACATTGTGGTTGTAGGTGGTGAGATCACCATACCCAAGTACAAAGGGAAAAATATCGATAGTCTTCTCAATATTAATAAAATCGTCCGCGATGTCGTTCGTGAGATTGGTTACATTCATGATGATGATGTTTTTCATGCTGAGAAAATTTTTATCAATAACATCATTACCTCTCAAAGTGATGATATAGCTCAAGGTGTTGATGTTCGAAAGAGCCGTGGAAAAACAGTTCATGAGCAAGGAGCCGGTGATCAAGGCCTCATGTTTGGGTATGCCTGTGATGAGACTCCAGAATTAATGCCAGCTCCAATCATGTATGCACATCGCTTAGGCCGTGAGTTAACCCGTTTGCGAAAGGCTGGCAAAGCAAAGTGGCTTCGTCCTGATGCTAAGACACAGGTCTCCGTTCAATATGAAAACGGAGTGCCGGCACATGTAGTAAATGTGGTTGTTTCAACCCAGCATACCTCCGATGTCAGTAATCAGGAGATTGAAAAGTTCATTATCAATCATGTGATTCGCAAAGTAATTCCAGCATCGATGCTTACTAAGAAGACAGAGTTTCTGATCAATCCAACAGGACGTTTTGTGATTGGTGGTCCACAAGGTGATACCGGATTAACGGGCCGAAAAATTATTGTTGATAGTTATGGCGGAATGGGACGTCACGGGGGAGGGGCTTTTTCTGGAAAAGATCCTACCAAAGTTGATCGCTCCGCCGCCTATATGGGACGCTATGTTGCCAAGAATGTTGTGGCTGCCGGTTTTGCCAAGAGATGTGAAGTTCAATTTGCCTATGCCATTGGATGTGCAGATCCTGTGAGTATTCATATTGAGACCTTCGGCACAGCTGCAATTCCAGAGGAAGTGATTAAAATGGCTATTGAAAAAATCTTTTGTTTTAAGCCTGCTCATATCATTGAAACCTTAAAACTCAAACGTCCGATTTATTCTAAAACAACCAACTACGGTCATTTTGGAAAAATTCATGATCTTGAAAACATTACCTGGGAACGCATTGATAAAGTTCCTGCATTAAAAAAAGCAGCTGCTCTCATCACTAAATCACTTCACTCTAAAATCGCCTAATTATCTATGAACACTCCAACCTCAATGACCTCCTTTTCTGACTTCAAAGTTGCTGACCTCTCTCTTGCAGACTGGGGGCGCAAAGAAATTTCTATTGCCGAGCAAGAGATGCCTGGGCTCATGAGTATTAGAAACAAATATTCTTCGTCAAAGCCCCTTTCTGGCGTTCGTATCACTGGCTCATTGCACATGACCATTCAAACTGCTGTTCTCATAGAAACAATGATTGAATTGGGAGCAAGTGTTCGTTGGGCTAGCTGTAATATATTTTCTACACAAGACCAAGCGGCTGCAGCAATGGCTGCCATTGGGGTTCCTGTCTTTGCATGGAAGGGTGAATCTCTTGAAGAATATTGGTGGTGTACCTACCAAGCCCTCTCACATCCTCATGGCCAAGGTCCTGAGCTTGTTGTCGATGATGGTGGTGATGTTACCCTGCTGCTTCACAAAGGCTACGAACTTGAAAATGGAGATACATGGGTGACGACTCCCTCTAGCAATGAGGAAGAGCAAGTCATTAAAGATTTACTCCAAAAAATTCATACTGAAAATCCAACCTGCTGGCATGATATGGTCAAGGATTGGAAAGGTGTTTCAGAAGAGACAACAACAGGGGTACATCGTCTTTATAAGCTTCACGAGCAAGGAAAACTCTTGGTTCCAGCATTCAACGTCAATGATTCTGTTACAAAAACGAAATTTGATAATCTCTACGGATGCCGCCATTCACTCGTTGATGGTCTGAATCGAGCTATTGATGTCATGATCTCAGGCAAAGTGGCTGTTGTTTGTGGTTATGGTGACGTAGGAAAAGGTTCTGCTCAATCACTACGAGGTCAAGGGGCACGTGTGATTATTACTGAGATCGATCCCATTAATGCTCTTCAAGCTGCGATGGAAGGATATGAAGTAACTACCGTGGAGGAGACATTAGGTCGTGGAGATATTTATGTAACAACAACGGGGAATTTCAAAGTGATCACCCTGGAGCATATGAAAAAGATGAAAAACCAGGCCATTGTTTGTAACATTGGCCACTTTGATAATGAAATCGAAGTTGATAATCTTGTCACATTCCCTGGAATCAAAAAGACAAACATTAAACCACAGGTCGATAAATACACATTTCCAGATGGACACGAAATCTTCCTTCTCGCTGAAGGACGTCTAGTCAATCTCGGCTGTGCTACTGGTCATCCCAGCTTTGTGATGAGTAACAGTTTTAGCAATCAGGTACTGGCTCAAATTGAGCTATGGAAAAATCGACATGAGAACAAGATAGGTGTTTATATTCTGCCAAAAATACTTGATGAAGAAGTGGCACGCCTCCATCTAGAAAAAATTGGAGTAAAGTTGACAAAGCTTACTCCAGAACAATCGGATTATTTGGAGATTCCAATCGAAGGACCTTATAAGACGGAGCATTATCGCTACTAGAGCGAATGTTTCTTATTTAACCCGGATATTTCATACTAATCTACTGCGGAGGACGGGAAGCAAGGATGGATGCTGCGTTAGACTCCCATTTTGATTTGGGCAGTATGTACACATACAGCCCTGCATCAAAATGCTCGCCTGCCTTACCCCATCAGCCTTCGCGGCCTCCTCGTCACGATCAGTAGGAAATATCCGGGCTAAGAATCATTTCTGAGAAATGAGCATCCTGGGTGATGATTGTTCTTGGAAGGATGACGCAGTTTTTCAAGTGTGCACCTGGTGCAATATGGGTATGAGCTCCTACAACTACCATTCCATCGAGTTTGGCAGAAGAGTCAATGGTGGCTGAAGGATGAATAGCTTGTGGCCATGAAAGGTGCTTTTTACCTAGCTTGTAAGGAGGTCTCCAATTGTTTTGAGCGATATGAAGATGGGTTTGGAGGTAAGATGCTGGTGTTCCAAGATCACTCCAAAAATAATTGTGAGGGAGAAGAAAACCTCCAACTTTTTGCTTGTGCTCAATAGCTTTTGTGAAAGCAGGTATCATCGATGATGGACCTTCAATCGGAATCCAATCTAGGAAGGAAGGCTCCATTACTGCAATGCCTGTATAGACCATAGGAAGAGAGTTTTTTGTGGCAAGAGACGGTAGAGAATTCCAAGTGCCACTAAATCCTTCTATTTCGCCACTGCTGACATTATAAGCAACATTTTTGGCAGCTCCCTCATGGCGTAGGAGTAGCGTTACCATAGACTTTGATTGAATGTGATGATCGATGAGATCTTGAAGGGGGGCATCGGTTAAAATATCACCATTATGCACGAGAAAAGTTCCTTGTTCCAAAACGGAACGAGCATTACGCAGAGCGCCCCCAGTTTCTAGGATCGGATTTTCATGAAAAAGGGTAAGTGTTCTGCCCTCATAATGACCTAGGCCAAAACTAGCTTGTACCTCTTGGACTTGAAAAGCATCATAGAAAGCCTCATAGAGGTGACATGTGTTTATAGAGATATTTTCAATATCAAGGGCGATACAATGATCGAGTGCAAATGTCATCAGTGGCTTGTGAAAAACCGGCAGAAGGGGCTTAGGTATTTTTTCAGTAAGTGGGCGCAAACGTGTTCCTTTACCAGCTGCTAGGATAAAAGCGCTTTTCACTTTTTTCATTTTGATTCTGTACGGTGGTTAGAAAGGAAACGGAATGATTGTATTAATACAAATGAACACACTCTCTTAATCATGGTGGAGGAGCAATTTTATTTTGATTTCCTTGAGAAAGGGGCTTATCTGAAAGAATGTTTTTTTTACTGCGGTTTTTATGTTTTATCTCATTGCTGCTACTTACTGGCTGCGCTGGTGATCGACACCATAAAATAGTTGTTAGCACAGTAGAGCAGAAGATGATTGTTTATGAAGATGGACGTCCCATGGCCTCCTATCCTGTCTCTACCTCTAAGTATGGAACAGGAGATACTATGGGAAGCTATAAAACTCCCCTGGGGCATTTTACACTTTGTCAAAAAATCGGATCGGGTGCCCCTTCTGGAATGGTTTTTAAGGATACAAAGCCAACAGGGGAAATTTTATTACCCAATGCATTCGGTCGGGACCCAATTGTGACACGTATTTTTTGGCTCAAGGGAAAAGAGAGTTGTAACAGAAATGCATATAAACGTTGTATCTACATTCATGGTACTCCAGAGGAGCGATCGCTCGGACATCCTAAGAGTTATGGTTGTATTCGTATTAGTTCTTCTGATGCAATTCGTCTTGATGAGAGTGTTGGTCAAGGCACCGAGGTGGAGATCATCCAAAAATCTTTATCACGGCTCTAGCCTGCATATTTCATACCGATTCTGCTGCGGCTTGCGAACACCTGATGGATACTGCGTCAGCCTCGAATTGCTCCTTGGGCAGTATGAAATATACAGCCGTCGTCGCAATCCGTTACCTTCATTGACTCGCTTGCTCCCGTTCGTCTCGCCCTTTCAAGGCTGCCCCCTTAAAGCCAGGGCAGTCTCCACCGCGGTCTCCCGACCGCCGGTGGTGTCTGTATCAGGATTTGCTGCGCCTCGCAACGAACCAGTATGAAATATGCGGACTAGCCCGTAGTTTTCAATTGTTAGTTCTTGGCTATTTTATAAAATCCATCTTTGACCGTCATGATCACTTTTTTTTATGAATCAACAATCTAATAACCCTGATTCTCCTTTTCCTGAAAAGGAGGAGCACCTTTCTTTTGAGGAACTCAAATTGCAAGGAGAGCTCATGAGTGCAATTTCGAAGGCAGCGCAAGCAGGAGATCTACTTGAGAGTTCTGCTCAGAATATGAAGCAGCTCTTAAAACAAGCCTCCTCCTCATTCCCCAGGCGTGTGATCACGGAATTGTTGGATCAAAAAGCGTGGGCTGAGCTTAATGATCGTTTTTTTCGCACCCTTGCCTTTGGGACGGGTGGGTTAAGAGGAAAGACAATAGGGGATATTGTGACCTCTGCAGAGGCAGGTATAAAGCGGCCCGATGGACGTCCTCAATTTTCATGTATCGGCACAAATGCTGTTAATAATTATAATATTATTAGAGCGACGCGTGGTCTCGTTACTTATGTACTCCAATGGCACCAACAAAAGAATCATTCTAGAAATCCTAAAATCTGCATTAGCTATGACACTCGATTTTTTTCAAGAGAATTTGCAGAGTTAGCAGCAAAAGTGATTTCAGAACATGGGTGTGATGCATTAATTTTTCAGGCACCTCGTTCCACACCAGAACTCTCTTTTGCTGTTCGAGAATGTGCTGCTACAGCAGGAATCAATATTACAGCAAGCCATAATCCTCCTGCCTACAATGGTTATAAAGTCTACTTTGAGGATGGAGGACAGGTGATTGAACCCCATGCCTCCGCAATCATTGCTTTGGTTGATCAAATGGAAGGTGAACAGTACACTCCACTTCCTCCTTGGCAATGTGGCAAAATTATCTTTTTGGGGGAGGCTTTGGATAGATCTTACAAAAAGAGATTGAAGAGTCTTGTTTTGCAGCCCTCCTTATTTGAAAAAAAATTAAAGGTTGTCTATACCCCTCTTCATGGTGTGGGTGGATCCATTATTGTACCACTTCTTAGGAGTGTTGGTGTGGAATGCTTGCCTGTTGCCTCGCAGATGCTGCCTGATGGATTTTTCTCTACAGTAAAATCACCTAATCCCGAAAATTCGGAGGCACTCACCTTAGGGATAGCTCTGGCAGAACAAGAAAAAGCGGACCTTGTTATTGCTACAGATCCTGATGCAGATCGAATGGGAGTGGCTGTTCGTAATGGATCAGGCTCCTTAGAGTTGCTTACGGGAAATCAGATTGGATCACTGATGGCGTGGTATCGTTTGAAGACTCTTTTTGAACAAGGTCTCCTCAATAAAAAAAATAAAAAAAATGCTCTCCTCATTAAGAGTATTGTGACAACGGATCTTCAAAAAGCGATTGCTGAGAAATTTGGAGTTCGCTGTGTAGAAACACTTACTGGTTTTAAATATATCGGAGCAAAATTAACACACTATGAGCATCAACTTTCTCAAGAGTTTCAAAAAAAATATCGTATCCTAAGTGCAGAGGAATCCCGAGAGGCACGACTTGAAGGATCCAGTTACTTTGTTTTTGGAGGGGAAGAGAGTTATGGTTATAGCTTGGGTGATTTTGTGCGTGATAAAGATGCTAATGCAGCAGCTCTCGGTTTTTGTGAAGCTGCTGCCTATGCGGCAAGCAAGCAAACAAGCCTCTTGGAGCTCCTTGATCAAATTTATTGTGACTATGGGTACTACCATGAATGTGGAGAGTCATTAGCTTTTGAAGGGGCTCAGGGATCTCTTAAAATGCAATCTCTCATTCATTCTTATATTCAACATCCTTTTACTTCTATTCATGGAGAGCCGGTGACTGCATTTCAAAATTATTCCACGGAAATAATTGTTGATAGTGAAGGGGAAGTTTTGCCACAAGAGTCGATGTTGATTTTTAAACTTCAGGGAGATAATCGAGTGGTGGTTCGTCCTTCAGGAACAGAACCAAAAATTAAATTTTATCTCTTTGCTTCACAAAAACCTGAGTCTGAAAAATTCTCTATCAAGGATCTTGTGGATATTAAAAAAATGCTAAAAAAAGAGCTAGAAGACCGTTGGAACTGGCTTAGAGAGGATATAGCTCAGAGGATTTAGGGTACGGTTCCCTAGGTTTTGGCATCACTGAAGTCATTACTAATAGCTCATGCTACATGAAGTAAGGATCAGGTTCTTTGGTTAAAATTCTTGATAATGGATCAAAGCAGATTACATTTTTACACTTCATGAGCACACTCTCTATTTGCAATCTTCATGCCTCTATCGGTGACAAGCCGATTCTTCGCGGTCTCACCCTGGAGATTCCCAAAGGCCAGGTTCATGCCATTATGGGAAAAAATGGTTCTGGTAAAAGCACCTTAGCAAAAGTCATGGCAGGGCATCCTGATTATACAGTGAATTCAGGGGATGTGCTTCTTGATGGGGAGAGTATCTTAGGTATGGAACCTGATCAGCGGGCTCGTTTGGGATTGTTTTTAGCATTTCAATACCCGATGGAAATTCCAGGTGTTACGATTGCAAATTTTATTCGAGCAGCGGTACAGTCTCGTCTTCCTCAGGGAGAGGAATTAGAAGCCACCGATTACTATGCTGAGATCTATTCCAAGATGGATGCGTTAAGCATCCCACGCTCCTTTACCTCGCGCTCGGTTAATGAAGGTTTTTCTGGCGGTGAAAAAAAACGTTGTGAAATTTTACAGATGGCCATGCTTCAGCCAAAATATGCGGTGCTTGATGAGACAGATAGTGGTCTTGACATCGATGCACTCAAAATAGTCTCCTCAGGAGTTAATTCCCTGCGCGGACCAGAGGTTGGAATGCTTGTCATTACGCACTATCAGCGTCTGCTTGATTATATTGTCCCTGATAAAGTCCACGTTATGGCAGAGGGACAAATTGTTTTAAGTGGAGAAAAAGATCTTGCACTCAAACTAGAATCTGAGGGCTATGACTGGGTCACTGCATCTTAAATTATCTTTGTGTTGCTCGATGCAAGTCCTTGCCTCTCCTAGCAAGGGTTGTTCTAAGAAAATCTTTGCTACGTGAGAATCTTGAGTATTCCTTGATCCAGCTTCTTTCAGCATTCTTTGAAAAATAGTTCAAAACATTCCCAAAAAAGGAGAATGGGTTTATAATGAAAGTTGTATGATGTAAGTTCCTAGTTAATCTACGAACTCGAAAAAAAAAGTTATTATTTATGAAAACTGATATCCAATCTCAAATAGAGGCAGATCGTTCCGTTGGGGATTTTCGTTATGACATTGATTATGCCTACGATGCCGGTGTGGGGCTTAGCGAGGCGACTATCGACTACATTTGTGATGTCAAAAAAGATCCCCAGTGGGTACGTGCCTTTCGTAAGGAAGCTTATCGTAAGTTTCTTGCAATGCCCATGCCCACACACTGGGCAACAAAAGATTTAGAGAATATCGTATTTGAAAATATTCGTTATTACCTTTCCCAAGGACAAGCGCCCAAGCGCACATGGGAAGAGGTTCCTGAGGATGTGAAGAGAACGTTCGAACGTCTTGGCATTCCAGAACAAGAACGAAAATTTCTTGCAGGAGTCGAAGCACAATTTGATAGTGAGGCGGCCTATTCCAACATCAAGGCAGCAGTTGGAGAACAAGGTGTTATTTTTGTAGGTAGCGCAGAGGGGTTGAAAGATCATCCTGAGATTTTTAAAAAGTGGTTTGGAAAAGTGATACCAACGGGAGATAACAAATTCAGTGCGCTCAATAGTGCTGCTTTTAGTGGAGGAAGTTTTATTTATGTGCCACCTGGGGTAAAGGTCTCACATCCACTTCAGGCCTACTTCCGAATTAATGCACAAAATTTTGGTCAATTCGAGCGTACCCTTATCATTGCTGATGAGGGAGCGGAAGTAACCTACATGGAGGGATGCACGGCACCTAAATTTGAAACAGCAACGCTTCATAGTGCTGTTGTTGAATTGGTCGCTCTGAAGGGAGCAAAGATCCAATATATCACAGTTCAAAATTGGAGCTCTAATGTCTTTAATCTTGTGACCAAGCGTGGGTTGGCCCATGAAGATGCTGAGATCAAATGGATTGATTGTAATATTGGATCACGCCTTACCATGAAATATCCTGGAGTCATCATGAAAGGGCGGCGTGCTCGAGGAGAAGTAGTCTCAATTGCTCTAGCTGGAGATGGACAGCACCAGGATACAGGAGCAAAGATGGTTCATGCTGCAGATGAAACCACAAGTAATATTATTTCAAAATCAATTAGTCTTGGTAGCGGTCGCTCTACCTATCGTGGGATGGTTCATATTCCTAAACATCTTAAAAAATGTAAGAATAATACGGAGTGTGATGCCCTTTTAATTAATGCCCAGAGTCGCACCGATACCTACCCTGCGATTACTGTACGTGGTCAGGGACATTCGGTTCAGCATGAGGCGAGTGTTAGTCAAATTAATGCAGAACAGATTTTTTATATGCAGCAGCGTGGATTGAGTGAAGCAGCTGCAATGAGCCTTGCAGTCAATGGATTCGTCAATGACCTTGTGCAGCAATTTCCGATGGAATACTCTGTAGAGCTCAAACGTCTCATCGACCTTGAAATGGAGGGATCGGTTGGATAGGAGATCTTTTTTTGTTAGTCGTATTTTTGGATTCAATATTTATTTTAATCTCTCGTGCGTTAATGCCTACCTCAACTTCGAACTTCAACTTCCATGGATCTGTTAGCAAATCGAAATGGTTTCAAGAATTACAAGCTCAAGCTTGGAACTCTTTTTTAAAACTTCCTCAACCCTCACGTAGTGATGAAATGTGGCGTTTTGCCAATCTTAAAAAAGCCTCCTTGGAAAAGTTTGTGGAGGCCAGTAAGACCTCAGAGGTAGCAGAAATTCTACGCCGTTCACAAGGAATGAACGATGTGGCTGCAAAATTTGTTTTTGCTAATGACCAGCTACTTCATCTTGAAGTAGAGGATCTACCTCAAGAAGTTCTTTGTATTTCGATAGAAGAGGCTCTTGCAAAGCATGAAGAGCTCTTCCGCCAGTACTTCATGCAGTATGAAGCACGGCTTGGATCACAAAAATTTGCGATGCTGCATCAAGCGCAATTACGTACGGGAGCCTTTCTATATCTGCCTCCAGGAGTTGTTCTCAATAAGCCAATTGAAATATGGCATTGGGTTGAAGGTGTCCACAGTGCAATTTTTCCACATACTCTTATTGTTGTTGGGGAACATAGCCATGTTTCCGTTTTGGAGCGATTTGTTTCACTGCGTCAAGAACCAACCTTGGCGTGTGCTATGAACGACCTCGTTGTAGCAGAGGGGGGATGTTTAAACTATGCCTCAGTCCAGGAGTGGAGCTCTCAGACAACAGCATTTCATATGAATAACACCAGTGTCTCTCAAAAGGGGAGGGCAACATCACTGCAACTTCACTTAGGAGGTCATTTTGTCCGTACAGAAAGTGACAGTCGTCTTCTTGGAAAAGAGGCTCAAAGCATCATGCTCTCTATTAATCCTGCCGTTGGTGAACAGGAGATTGATCAACGTACTTTTCAAGATCATATTGCTCCTCATGCCACTAGTGACCTTCTCTATCATAATGCTCTAAGCGATCATGCCCGAACTATTTTTTCAGGACTTATTAAAGTAGAAAAGGAGGCCCATCAAACAGATGCTTATCAAAAAGTCAGAAATCTCATGCTCAGTGATGATGCTGAGGCTAATTCTATGCCAGGTCTTGAAATCCTTGCAGATGATGTACGCTGCACTCATGGTGCTACCTCAGGAGAGCTCAATAAAGAGGAACTCTTCTATATGATGGCTCGTGGTATTCCTCCCAAAGAGGGGTCTAAACTGATTGTTCGTGGGTTTTTTCAAACTGTTCTCGATCGTTTAGAGGAGCCCCATCTGCGTCATTGTCTTGAAGAACTACTCGAGAATCATCTCTTTTAGAAAAAAATTCTGTTTTTTATCTATTCACTCATTCTATGAATACCTCTCAACCTATCACCGATTTTATCAATCACCACTTTCGTCACTTCAATGCTGCCTCATTAAAAGATGCAGCAGATGGTTATTGTAAGCATCTTGAGAGGGGTGGGAAAATGTTTTTGACGTTAGCTGGTGCGATGAGCACTGCTGAAATTGGACTCTCGCTAGCGGAGATGATTCGTCAAGACAAGGTACATGCGATTTGTTGTACAGGAGCGAATTTAGAGGAAGATATTTTCAATCTTGTTGCTCATGATTATTATGAGCGTGTTCCTAACTATCGTGACTTGACTCCAGAGGATGAAGAAAAGCTCTTGAAGCGTCATATGAATCGAGTGACGGATACCTGTATTCCAGAAATGGAAGCGATGCGTCGTATTGAATCAGCAGTGCTTGAAAAGTGGGTTGCTGCAGATCAGGCTGGAAAAAGTTATTTTCCCCATGAGTTCATGTATCAAATCCTTTTAAGTGGTGCACTCTCCAAGAGTTATCAAATTGATCCAGCTCATAGTTGGATGCTTGCTGCAGCAGAAAAAAATCTCCCCATGTTTGTTCCTGGTTGGGAAGATGCAACGCTTGGAAACATGTATGCAGGACACTGTATCAGTGGTGATGTCAAAAATGTTCACACCGTAAAAACAGGAATTGAATATATGATCTCTCTTGCCAACTGGTATACACAGGAGGCTCAGCTCATTAATAATGATCAAGGTTCAATGGGCTTTTTTCAAATAGGGGGTGGTATTGCTGGGGATTTTCCAATCTGTGTTGTTCCGATGCTTCATCAAGATTTAGAACGTACTCATGTTCCGCTGTGGGGCTATTTCTGTCAGATTAGTGATTCAACAACGAGCTATGGAAGCTATTCTGGAGCTGTGCCCAATGAAAAAATTACCTGGGGGAAATTAGGAGTAAAGACACCGAAATATATTATTGAGTCAGATGCGTCCATTGTAGCTCCCCTGATTTTTACAATGGTTCTTGAAAAAGAGATCGCTCATTGATCTTTGTAAGATAATCACTAAAATGGTTACTCGTTTAGTGAAGTAAAAGAAACGGGAGAGTGTTAATTTTGCTACGTAAAGTAGGGATGAAGGAATTACCTTTTTCTTTTTACAACGAAAGAGGCCGATGTGGCGAAATGGCAGACGCAAGGGACTTAAAATCCCTTTCCGCGAAAGTGGAGTGTGGGTTCGAGTCCCACCATCGGCACCAGCTCTTTGTTACTCTTAAACCCGTATAATCACGCTTCATCTATTAGGGCTATTGTGAAGTATCTGTTTTATTATAGCCACGTTCATGAATCACTTTTTCAAGAAAACGAATGTAGCTATCACTTTTGCTAAGAGCACGTGTGAAGACAAGATCTGAATTTCTCCAATTATTGATGATACGTGTAGGATTGGGTTGAAAAAATTCAGGGCGCTTTGACATTATTTTTTCAATTTCCTTTCTCTTTGTTTCAGAAAGTTCAAAGGGATGTGTGGTCTCTTTTAACTCAGGGATATCCCTTCTCATGTGCTCTCTCCACTCATAGCTTATGGGAGTTCCATCAATAAAATGATTATAAGAGTAAGATGGTATTTGGAGCTTGTTTTTGTAGTAAGATAACCTCCCAATATAATTGGAGTATAATTCAAAATACAATTCTCCAAATCTACTTTTGAGCCAGCGAAAATTTTTTTTATTTCTTAGAAAAAAGGAAAAACAGGAATAGTGAAAAAAGACAAGAGGTTGATCATTCACGAAATAGCGATCATGGGGACGCTTGATATTTCTTTGGTCAAAATTCCACCAAGCAACATTGTAGCCACTATGTTTTAAAATACCCAATCGGTTTACTCGCCATAGTGCCTCATTGAGGTAGATTTGATCTAGGTATATTCCAATAATATAATCATCTACGAGGCAGTTATAATGGGTGCATTCCCACCACCACTCGAGAAAAGGAGAGGCGCCACGCGAAGTTCCAATATAACCTGCATTAAAAACACCAGAGATTCGAAGCATTATTTGTGGAATCATAGTAGCCACAACACATGGGGCTTCATTTCTCTGGGGTGTGAGGCTGAGGTCACAATGATCTAGTTGACTCCATGCTTCTGAGAGGTCATGAAACAGTTCGATATCGCTGTCTAGGTAAATAACTTTTTCATAGAAAAGCAATGCATGGCTCAGTGCTCTAGATTTCAGGGCGCAGCAAACAGAAATCCCTTTGTATTGAAATAAGAAACGTTCCCATTCATCAGGATTTAAAATCTTAGCATCAATAATTTCAAACTCACATCCCTGATAACAAGGTTCGTTAGCTTTATAATCGACAACAAAAATAATAAAGTCCGATTCTTTTTCAAAGAGCTTTACCGTTTTTCCTAAAACATGGGCTTGATGAAAACAATTACTAGTAACAACAGTAATGATCGCTTTTTTGTGTCGAGGCCGATTTGTTTCCATGAAGAAAAAAAGAAATGGTAACAATTAAAAAAAAATTTCTCCAACTGTATCTGCAAGCAAAAATCCTTTTTTAGTAAGAAGCCATCGGTCCTGAGTGCGGTAGAGAAGCCCATGCTGTTCCATCTCCACCATTGCCTGATGCCATGGATGTGCTTTCTCAAAATCAAGCCCCTGATTGGTGCGTAGGCCAAAGGCAGCACGCTCAGAGGCCAGGAGACTTAAAGAGAGCTTTTCCTCAAAATCACGAGCTGTTTTTCCTTCGATCGTGCTAGAGCTATAGAGGCCTGTTTCAGCAATATTACGCCAGCGCTCTCCTCTTACTGTTGAAAAAGCACTTGGCCCCAAACCTAGGTAATCACTGCCAAGCCAATAAGCCAGATTGTGTTTTGATTCATGATGATTCTTAGCATAATTAGAAATCTCATAGTGCTCATACCCGCTACTTTCTAGGATGGCATCAGCTAATTCAAATTGTTCTGCTTCTAAATCATTATTTTCTTTCATGACACCACGACTCCGTTGACGAAAAAAATCTGTTCCCTCCTCATAGGTCAATCCATAGGCAGAGAGATGCTCTGGAGCTAATAACACTGTTTTTTCAAGTGTGTTTCTCCAGGAGTTTAATGATTGATAAGGAATCCCAAAAATCAAATCAATGGAAATATTTCTGAAACCCGCTTCGCGTAGTAAATAAAACGATTCCTCTCCCTTCTGAGATGAATGCATTCGCCCTAGTGTTTTAAGAACAGCATCATCCCATGATTGAACTCCCATGCTAATACGATTAACACCTGCTTCATAGAGGAGTTTGGCCTTGTCGGAAGAGACAGTAGCTGGATTCATCTCTATGGTCCATTCCTCTATAGCTGAGAGATTGAGGGTATGATGCAATCCATCAAGAAGGCGTTCCATTTGAGAAAACGAAAGAGCGCTAGGTGTCCCCCCTCCAAAAAAAATAGTCTTGGGAAGTAGCTCTGAAGCATGAAATTGAGCTTCTAAGAGAAGTGCCTCTATAAATAGTTCAACACGGTCTCTTCCCGCTGTCTCTTTGTAGAAGGCACAATAAGGGCAGATATTGGGGCAAAAGGGAATGTGGATATAGAGGTGTTCAATCACGAAATGCGCTCACGGGATGTAAAAAATAATCAGAATAAAACAAAGAAACCTTTTCTTTTGTTTGAAGAGTTGGTTACTTTTCACCCCTTCTATGAAATGTAAAAAATTGATTATGCCTATTGTGCAAGGAGCCGTAACGCTTTTTTTGCTCTGGTGGATTTTTCATGATCCAGTAAAGCGTTCACAAATGACAATGGCGCTTCAACGCGCTCAATTACTCTGGTTGATTCCAGGGTTGTTCTGCTTTGGAGCTGTATTGCTTTGTTCAACAATGCGGTGGTATGTGCTGCTTGCAATTCAGAAAATTCATTTTGGATGGAAAAGAACATTCTCTCTTGTGATGATTGGGATGTTTTTTAATCTCTTTCTGCTCGGCTCGGTTGGAGGTGATGTTTTAAAAATCTTTTACTCGATGAAAGAAGTCCCGCAACAAAAAACAGCTGTTTTTTTTAGCATTATGTTTGATCGTTTTATTGGAATGTTTTCTCTCATGGTAGTGACGCTATTTATTGGTCTTTTTTCTTTTCGACAACTCCTGGCTAATCCTGTTACCGAAGGTCTTTTAACAACAGTTCTTGCTGTTTTTGGTGGTTTTGTTTGTTTTCTTATTTTTAGTCTTGTTGTGAATTATTTTCATCTTTGGAAGTATATTCCTCATTGGATCCCTGGTCATCGAACTCTAGTCGATATTGGAACAGCACTTTCTGCCTATAGTTCTAAAAAAAAGGCCCTAGGAAGCGCTTTTTTTTATTCAATTCTCATGAATATCTTTCTCTTTGGTTCTGGTATTTTTGCAGCCTATGCCTTTTCTGCACTTCCTGGAGCTCCTGGAGCAGGGCCGATGATTGTGGTCATTCCCATTGTTAATACAATCTGTAATATCCCTATTAGTTTGAGTGGTATTGGAGTTCGTGAAGGTCTTTTCGAAACCTTGTTGAACACATTATATGGAACCCCAAAATCTCTTGCCGTCTTAATCTCATTAACCAGTTTTTCACTCACTGTTTTTTGGAGTTTAATTGGTGGTATTTTTTATCTTTTTTATCGTCCTAGTTCTGGAGGAAATAGTAGCTTCCATGAAATGAGTGACCAAGTAGAGCTGCTTGAAGAAGAGGTAGAAAGCAATGCAGAAAAAAACTTTTAAATCATGGCATTATTGAAGGTCCTCATGAGCATTGACGGGAAGCTCATTAATGACCCTTTGCTATGTGAGGAATTTAAAATACCTGCTTCAACCTCGTTGTATCCCAATATCCAAAACCTCGAGGAGCTTTTTATTGTTCTTCTACCCATCATCATTGGAGGAAGCAGTAATCCGACCCTCAGTGGATTCCCCGGGGATTTTTTAAAAATGCCAATAGAATTTTCACTAGTTAGTAAAAAGGCAAAAAAAATATCTGCTACCTTCATTTCAAAAAATCCTCTGTATACTAAACCTGATATTTCATACTGATCTGTCGCAAGGCGCCGTACAAAGCTTCATTAGTACAAGGCAGTCAAAGGATGGTGATACCCGGCTAACCGGGCCTCCAAAATGGTGGAAGGAGTGGGATTCGAACCCACGGTAGGTTTAACCCTACGCTCGATTTCGAGTCGAGTGCCTTCAACCAGGCTCAGCCATCCTTCCAATTTCTTTTTTAATCGCTCTTCTGCAGCGAAGTGCCGTGTCGCTGTGGTGCTCGACTCCTCACGTATTAACTATACGCTCGTCATCTGTGCTCCTCGACTTCTTGCATTTCATCAGCATAAGAGCGATTAAAAAAGAAATTTCATTTTAAAAATATCTTCTGCAGCGAAGTGCTGTGTCGCTGTGGTGCTCGACTTCTCACGTATTAACTATACGCTCGTCATCTGTGCTCCTCGACTTCTTGCATTTCATCAGCATAAGAGCGATTAAAAAAGAAATTTCATTTTAAAAAATATCTTCTGCAGCGAAGTGCTGTGTCGCTGTGGTGCTCCAAACAGGAAGTATCAAAACAGTCGCCTAACGTATCCCATCTCTGCTTTGATGGAGGCACTTTAAGAGGCAAATTCTAATGCCCCTTTTTTGATAGCATAAATATATCCAACCATCAGGATCGTAACGAAGCTCAACATGCTTCCTAAAATAATATCTCCATATTGCACGATGAAATCTCGATAACAAACAGCCCAAGGGACCATAAAGATTACTTCAATATCAAAAAGAATGAAGAGCATGGCGACCAAATAAAATTTGACACTGAATCGAGGCTGAATCGTCATCTTGGGAATCATGCCGCATTCGTAAGCAGCATTTTTAACCCCAAATGCCGTTCCAATCCGTCCTAAAAGGAGACTAGCAAACCAAATAGAAAGTGCGAATGCTAGGGAAACTACAACATGAACGAGAAGAGATCCGTAAGTGTCGGTCATAGCAATGAAGTTAAGCTGGCTTAGTAACAAAAGGTTCTGTTGGTGTCAATGCATTTGCAAGTGAGACGAGGCCTTTATATTTTTTTCCTGTCTTTTTAACCATACCTCTGGAAACGAGATGCTGGAGCTTTTCATAGGCACGGAGACGTAGCATTTCTTCTCCTCCACTAGCAGCGTTTCTCTTTTTTAGACGTTCATAAATAATATCGAACAGTTGCTTGAATTCAAAAGAAGTTCCTTTTTTGGAGAGTACGGCGACTAATTCCTCAGTTACGAGGTCAGGTAGTCTACGAGAGAAGGCGCTTTTTCGTTGCATAATGAACGTGTAACTCTAGCCAATAACCAATCTAATGTCACTATCATTTTGATATGATTTTTAGCAACTTTTCGGCAAGTCCTTGCTTAGGAGGGCAGTTTTTAACTACTCTCTTTGAATGAAGAGGATACTTTTTGTTTGTACCGGTAATACGTGTAGAAGTCCAATTGCTCATGGGCTTTTTCAAAAAATGGTAGAAGAGAATCACGGTTTTACTGTTGCTTCTGCTGGTCTGCATGCAGCACGGGGCCTTTCTGCAAGTTCATTTACTAATGCGGTTTTGTCAGAGCATGGCATCGATTTTTCTTTATTTAAAAGTCAGCCTGTTACCCCGTTTTTAATCGAGCAATCAACCCATGTTTTTGCAATGACCCGCGATCATCTTCGAGAGCTCCTCTTCCTCTATCCTGAGCACCAAAAAAAGTTTTTTTTACTTAATGAAGGAATCACACAGGAGGATGTCATCGATCCTATCGGAGGCAATCTAGAAACATATCAACACTGTTGTGAGACGATACAACATGCTTTAAATAATATTTTAATACTACTTCATCAAAATATTATTTGAAATTTATAGTCTTTTAAATCTAAAGAGCAGCTCCTAGCGTATCATCTTCGATTGGATGCATTCTCATTGAATGACAATCTCATCTTCCTTTGTTAAGAATGCTTCAGGATACTCTTGAGTCAACCTTGTGGTGAGTTGATCCCACCGGCATGTTGTTCTTTCTAATGTTGCTAAAGTCACTGAAAGTTCACGATTGAGTTGAAAAGTCGTTCCTTTTTCGTAGGAAATAGGATCTTCAAGAGCTGCTTCCAAACGGTTTTTTTCAGATTCTAAATTAGCAATAGTTGATTCAAGTGCTGCAATCTCTTTTTCAAGCTCACGTCGTAGCTTATTGGCAGTTTTTCTTTTTTCTGCCTCTGCTTTACGAAGCGCTTTGATCTCTTTGAGACCCATCTTGGGTATTGCAGGAGCGGTAGAAACAAGTTTCTGAGGCTGGGAGTTACTCAGTAATGGTCCATTCCCGGGTGAGACAAGGGCTGCTTTTTCCGAAATTGCTCCCGATTTTTCTAAGTAATAATTATAGTCACCAGCATAGGGAGTGACATCTCCAGCATTAATATGAAGGACACTTGTTGCAGAGGCTTTGATAAAATAAACATCGTGACTCACAAACAATAAGGTTCCCTCATATTGTTTTAATGCACTAATGAGAGCATCAATACTTGGCATATCAAGATGAGTGGTCGGTTCATCGAGGAGTAAAAAATTAGGAGGATCTAGGAGCAGTTTTACGAGAGCTAAACGACTTTTCTCTCCACCACTTAAGACTGCCACTGGTTTAAAGACATCCTCTCCACGAAATAAAAAAGAGCCCAGGATGGTGCGTGCTGTCTGTTCGGCAACTGGCTTGGGAATACTCATAACTTCCTGGAGCACTGTTTTTTTTAGATCCATCATTTCGGTCCGGTGTTGTGCAAAATAACCAATCGAACTGTTATGACCATGTTCATAGGTCCCAGCTTCCAGAGGAAGCATGTCTGCAAGGATTTTTAATAAGGTCGATTTTCCAGCACCGTTAGGCCCGACAAGGACAGTGCGTTGTCCACGTTCTACTTCCAGGTTGAGATTTTCATAGACCACATGAGCCCCATAAGCCTGTTTAACATCTGTTAAGCGAGCAACACGCTGTCCACTACGAACTGGCTGAGGGAAACGAAAATGAACAGTTGATTCGGCACGTTCTGGTGGTTCAATACGAACCATACGAGCAAGTTGTTTCATACGATCTTGAGCTTGAGAGGCTTTGCTTGCTTTCGCTCTAAAGCGATCGATGAAACGTTGGATCTCTACAATTTCACGTTGCTGACTTTTATAAGCAGCAAGCTGTTGTTCATCTCGAGCAGCTTTTTGTTCCAGAAAAGAATCGAAGTTGCCTCGATAGTGATGAAGTTTGCGATGACTAATTTGAAGAATCGATTCACAAATCACATTTAAGAATTCGCGATCATGAGAAATGGCTAGAATGGCCCCGCTATAATTAATGAGATAATTTTGAAACCAGCCAAGGGATTCTAGATCCAAGTGATTCGTCGGCTCATCTAACATCAGCAGGTCAGGTTCTAAGACGAGGAGACGAGCAAGGTGTGCCCGCATGATCCAACCACCACTCATGGTGCGGGCCATGCGGTTAAAGTCGTTTTCACGAAAGGCAAGGCCATTCAAGATCCGTTTTGCTTTGGCCTCAAGGGCATAGCCCTCATTTTCAGCAAAGAGGGCCTGTCCCTCATGATGTAGTGGATCTTCATGGTTGGGGTGCTCACGCAAGAGCCGATGAGCTTCTTCCATTGCTGGATTAATTCCAGTGGCTAATTCCAAAATGGTCTCATTGCCAGAGGTAGCATTTTCTTGGGGAAGAAAACCAATTTGGATATTTCGCTCCAGAGCAATTACTCCGGAATCGGGGGAGGCTTCTTTGAGAATAAGAGAAAAAAGGGTAGACTTACCAGCTCCGTTGGCTCCAATAAGACCAATGCGGTCACCCCGATTGACTTGAAGAGAGGCCTCTTCAAAAAGAGTACGGCCACCAAAAGATTTAGATAAGTTAGAAGCAGTGAGCATGATAAAAAAAATTCACAGGAATAGAAGGGATTAAGAATCTAATTAAAAAAAGAAAATTAGCCATAAAAGAACACAAAGAGAGTAAACAAAAGTGGATTTTTTATAGCAAGCATCCCAACTATTTAACTCCTAGTTTTCTTCAATTTTGAGAGTCGGGATTGGTTGCTGTTCCGCCGAATAATTCAACATCACCAGATTCCTCCTCTATTACTGCTTCTACTGGCACTATTTTCCTCTGTTGGGAAAAAATTTATTTGTAAAATGAGCTTTGGTACCATCCAAAACAGCACTCTTATGAAGAGCCCAAATTAATGCCCCTGTTCCAAATACTCCTCCCATAGAAGCAGCTTCGATGATATCAGCTGATCTTTTCTATGATGAATCATCTGAACTAGAGTCGGACGGTTGACTTGTTGGCTCATCCGTTGACTGCAAATTAAGTTGTTCAGTTGGTTGCAAACCTGGCTGATAGGTTGGTTGAGCTGAAGGTTGATGAAAGTTTCTGCTTTTGTTGTTGTGTGATTTGTACTGAAAGATGCGGATCAAAAGCCTTGGGAGCAGCATTCAAAGAATGATGCGGCGAAAAAAAACCTGGCCGCGTTACCCAAAAAGCAACAAGGATCAGCACCATAATGAAGACAGCAACAAGAAGTCCAAGGAGGATAGCTTTCATGGGCAAGAGTTAAAAAAAAAGCCCCGATCGAAAAACAATCGGGGCTTTAAGGATTTTTTAGTAATTTTAGTTACTCGAAGTATCGGCTGCAGGAGCTGCAGGCGCTTTATCCAAGCCGCGTGCTGTCACTTCTGCATTGGTCAACAAATAGTCGTTCAAGTGCGCGACCCACATGTCAAGATACTGCACATCATTGTTAGTAGGATCTTGAATCTTATGATTGATAACGCGTTGGCAGAGTGTGAACTTAGCGCTTTGAACAAAAGCTTTCATCACGTCAGCATCACTGGCACCTTCCGCAGGCGTTTGCATGTTGAGCAACACTTGGAGCAATCCCCAACTTTGGCCATTAAATTCGGTTGCACCAAGGCGTCCTTCGCCTTTGAAATTGACGTAATCAATCAAAGCATAGACACCGAGAGGGTCTATTGAATTCACAACGAGTTCAAAATTTTTCTGTACCAGTGCGCTCTGGTCGGCAGCAAGGCCGGTCAAGAGAGAGTCTGGAGAGCTAGGATCCATCGTCCGTTGAAGTCGCTCGGCAATGCAGAAAGCTTGAGCGCGAACAAATTTCTCCTTGGAAAGATGGGTGCGCAGCCAAGTCATCTTCTTGCCATTAAAGTCAGCGTTAAATTCCTCTTGTGTTGTCCAAGGGCAGCCGTTCAACATCCAAGGTTTGATCTTGCATCCAAGCTCTTGGAGGCGCTGAGCCACCGTTGGCCAATCTTCACCAAACATGGAGGTTGAACCTTCTGGAAGCCAGATATTATTGGCAATGCCAAGGTACATGAATTGATGATTGTCATCCGAGCCATCCCATTTAGTCAACCCATCTACAGTCCCACCAGCATAATTATTCCACATCCGATATCCCAAGCTCAGAAGCTGATCTTTACTCAGGTTGAACGGTCCTGCGCTATTACCTGGATCTTGGGCAGTTGCTTGATCGGAAGGCGCAGGCGATGTTGTTTGCGCTGAAAGATTGCTGAATCCTAGCACAGAAACAATCAGTGCTAATAATGTAAAAAGACGAGGTGTTATCATAATTTTTTATTTTTTTCTTAAACTGTATTTAAATCTACTCACTTACTTAAGTTTCGCAAGTGAAAATAATGTTTTTACCTTCCTTCTCCACTCTTTTTAAAGCTTAACTACTGGTCCAGTTTTTGGGGGCCACCTCTATTTAGAACATAACAGCTTTTTTGGCTTGTGATACTCAACTTTTTTAGCCCTCAAAGCCTCTTAAATACAAGCTTCGGCTCCAATGGGACGTGCTTTATGATAAATATTTACCAGGATTTAAAGGGATGTGTTGCTAAATGAGAATTACAATAACGCCGATCATGAGAGACTTCTACTCCAACCCACGGAGGGAGTGTGATGAGTGCTTCAGGATGATCGAGTTCAATTTCAGCAATAATAAGACCTTCGTTCTCACCCTGAAACTCATCAACCTCCCATATCATCCCGTCATAAGGAATGTGGTAACGGGTTTTTTTTACGAGTGGAGTAGTACAGAGTTGTTGTAATTCTAGAGCCTCCTTAATGGGAATTTGGTATTCAAATTCAGGTCGGCTAATTCCTTGGCTCCGACCCTTAATGGTGAGAAAAGAGTTCTTCCCTTCGATACGCACACGGACAACGGCTTCAGGTTTACGGGAAAGGTATCCCTGGCAATAGTCGATGCCAACAGCTTCGGAGCGCCAGGTATCGTTTTTAACTAAAAATTTTCGTTCTATTTCAACGGGCATATAAAATAAGATAGGCAGGAAGAAGCACAAAGAGCACAAAAAAAGAGTCATTTATAAAGTTTTGATCCTTTTTTATTGAGTCAACTTTATATGATATTGAGGGCTTGTTTCTCCTTCTCTTTTCAAACATGCTCTTTTTTTTTATGTATGAAAAATGGGTAATCTATGCTGTTGCTGCTTCCGTGCTTTGGGGCTCCAGTTATGCTGCAAGTGGCCCAATTTTGCGTTCTAGGGTAACCCCGTCGGCGTTCTTTTTTTGTTATTCTCTTGTAGGAGTCCTTGTTGCTGGATTGGTTCTTTTCTTTGGTAATAAAGGGACATCGATTCTATCCCAAATTCGTGAGCTGGAGCCACGCTATGCTGGATGGTTTCTCTTCTCGCTTCTAACAGCATCGCTTGGTGCTTGGATGACCTATCAAGCAGTGGGTGCTAAAAATGCATCTCTTGCCGCGATGATTGAAATTTCATACCCCCTATTTGTTGTTATTTTTACATGGCTTTTTTTTCAAGAGATTCAACTCAATTGGATGACCTTTGTGGGAGGTTTTTTGGTGATCTTAGGGGTAATGATTATTATTAAAAATAGCACGTAAGCAATGAGCCCAAATATTTCATTCTGATCTACTGCGGAGACCGGGAAGTAAGATGGATGCTGCGTTGATCTCGAAGTCTTCCTCGGGCAGTGTGTACACACAGCCGTCGTCAGACTTCATCGCTCGCCTTGCCCCATAAGCCTTCACAGCCTCCTCGTCACAATCAGTATGAAATATCCGGGTTAAGATTGAAATTCATAGGACTCCTGAGTGGCACTCGAAGCTTCCATGGATAAGCATAAGCACTTCCATCATTAGGAGAGCAAAGAAGTTGTTGCTTCTCTTGTTTTTTAATATCAAAAAAATCTGATTTTTTGAGTTTTTCAACAAAATCATCGACGACATCTGCCTGACGAGGATTTTCTAGATAGAGTCCTTCAAGGGTAATGGCAGTTAGAGAAGAAGTCTTATCGATATTTTTCTGATCATCATTAGCAGAGCATTGTGTAATCCAGAGATAACGTTTAGGGAGGGCTTTTTGAATTTCTTGAATCACTCGAGGCCAAGCTGCATGTGCTTGGAGAAGCCTAAACCAAGCTCCGTTTTTTTCTTCAACCTTTTGAAAGCTAGCTATCTCTTGATCCAAGGAAAGAAGTCTTTTTTCCTCTTGTATTAAAAAAAAAGTAGCCTGTGAACTGGCTGTAATGAGACGGCTGGTTTGGTCGTAAATAGTGAGTGAACCAAGGAGCAAGGTGCATGTTATTAGTGTCATGACCCCTAGGATATAGGACTGTTGTTTTTTTAACTTTTGCTTTGCTACCAACGAGGGAGGAAGAAGATTGAGATCGAATATTTCATACTGATGGTGACAAGGAGGCTGTGAAACTTGATGGGAAAAGGCACGTGATGAAGTCTGATGACATAGTCTTGAGTAAAGATTGCCGGAGGAAGACTTCGAGTTCAACCCAGTATCCATCAGGCTTACCAGTCTTTGCGGTTGATGATTATGAAATATTTGTGCTACGATATTTCTATTTTTCTTTGTAAAAAAATGGATTGCACCTGCTACATAGCTCCTTGAGAAGCCACTTTTATTTTCTAAATTTTCTGGCGTTGTCGGTAACCAAGAGAGGTGATTCAGGAGCAGTTCATCGAGATCCTTGATTGGAATCTGGTATTTCTTTTGTAGAAGGAGAAGTAGCTGATTTTTTTGTGCACTTTTTCCGGTCACAACAATCTGTGTTGGAATCATCTTTTGCGAGGTCGCCTGCTCCAGGATACGTGAAAGATCAGTATCTATTTTTCCTAATTGGGAACTCCCTACTGCTCTTTGCTCGAGGGTGTAGCTGATAATTATTTCTTGAGGCTTCATCAAAATCACGTTCGGTAATGACCCATTAATATCGATGATCAGAGTGGTCTCTTGGTTTTGATTGATGAGTTGGAGAGACTCGCAGAGGGCCTGTGTCGTTGAGGAGATTGTTTGAAAGTTTAACCCGGATATTTCATCCCGATTCTGCTGTGGCTTGCGAACACCTGATGGATACTGCGTCAGCCTCGAATTGCTCCTCGGGCAGTATGAAACATGCAGCCGTCGTTGCAATCCATCACCTTCGTTGACTCGCTCACTCCCGCTCGTCTCGCCCTTACAGGGCTGCCCCCTTAAAGCCAGGGCAGTCTCCACCACGGTCTCCCGACCGCCGGTGGTGTCTGCATCAGGATTCGCGGTGCCTCGCGACGAATCAGTATGAAATATGTGAGTTAACTCTGTTAAAAAATTCATCTCCAAGAGAGGGGTAATGGATTTTTTTTTAATTGCAGCGTAAAGAATAGAAATCTTTCCCTTGGTATGAGAGGGGAATATTTGAAAATTCCAAATCAACTCCTCGAGTGGGACGGGGAAAACTTTTTTTGCCTCTAATCTCACTATCTCTGGGATGAGATCCTCCAGATTAGCTGGGATTTCTAATACCAGAGTCTTAAGGAAAATCTTTTCGGCAGGTAGCAAGCAATGAAGGCTTGCCTTACGTACATCCCATGCGGTGAGAGTAGTTTGAAGTTGGTCCAGTGCTTGCTGATGGAGAAGATCTTGATCAGATTCTTGAGAGAGATCGTGTGTCGCTTCCCGATGTAATAACCATCTTCCTTTTTTATTCCTAACACATTCAACAAGAGTAAAAAAATTCTTCTCCCAATGCAAAAGAAGTTGTCTCGCCACAAAAAGCTAATGCTAGTTTTTCTAAATCTTTGAACGGAAGTAATGAATTGTCTCTTGTATTCCCTCTTCAAAATCAATTTTAGGTTCCCATTTTAAAATAGTTTTAGCGCGTGTAATATCAGGTTGGCGCACTTTGGGGTCGTCGATTGGGAGTGGTTTAAATTCCATGGCAGAAGTTGTTTCGATCAATTTTAAAATTGCTTCACCAAATTCTTTAATTGTCATCTCGCGCGGATTACCAATGTTTACTGGATGATGATATTCGCTCATCATGAGCCGATAAATTCCATCAATGAGGTCAGAGACATAACAAAAGCTGCGTGTTTGACTCCCATCCCCAAAAATAGTTAGTGATTGGTTGGTGAGTGCTTGACCAATAAATGTTGGTACAACACGTCCATCACGTAAACGCATACGAGGACCGTAGGTGTTAAAAATACGAACAATCTTTGTATCCATTCCATGAAACGTATGATAGGCCATTGTCATTGCTTCTGCAAAACGCTTGGCTTCATCATAGACTCCGCGTGGGCCGACGGGATTGACATTACCCCAATAATCTTCTGTTTGAGGATGGATGAGAGGATCGCCATAAGTTTCCGAGGTCGATGCAAGAAGGAATGCTGCCTTTTTCTCACGAGCGAGTCCTAGTGCATTGTGGGTTCCAAGAGAACCGACTTTTAATGTAGGAATCGGGAGTTCAAGGTAATCAATGGGACTAGCTGGACTTGCAAAATGCCATACATAGTGGACGGGCCCTGGAACAAAAATATATTCAGTAACATCGTGTCGAATAAACTTGAGATGAATATTTTCAGCAAGATGCTCAAGATTATGAGGACTTCCAGTGATAAAATTATCAATAACGATGACATCATGGCCTTCTTCAAGAAGTCGATCAGTCAAGTGAGAACCAAGGAAGCCAGCACCTCCTGTAACAACGCTAATAGGCCGAGAAGATTTTTTAGTCATGAAATTTTGGGTCGAAGAAGTTGAATGTTACTCTATTCATCAAAATAGACTAGTATGAATATTTCTATTTTTTTCAATATTGTCATGATTCATATTCCCTGACTATTCTGAAAAAATTTCTGCTATCTGCTTAGAAAACTCCATTGTTCATGAGGAATATTAAATCAACATTTGTATTAGGGAGTCTCACAATAGGACTTATTTTTGTAGTTACTATGAGTGGGTGGATGATTCCATGGGATAAGTGGTGGAAAGTCTTCTTGCATATAACCCCTGATTACCTGTTGGTTCCTGAACTAGTCCAAGGGATCATTGTTTTATTTATTGCCTACGTAACGGTTCAAATAGGGCTGGAGCTCAGCACCCACAGGGAGAGAATGATTTTATTTGTGATATCAGCCCTGCTAATCATTTCTGGAAGCCTTGTGATGGCTTTATATCATTTTTATTGGAATCCATTTCCTTCAGAGTTGGCACTTGGAGGAGGCTATCTCATGGTATTTTTATTCCTTCCGACTACTTTAGGATCCAGGAATCAAAAGGTACGACGGATTTTTCAACATCGCTTGCATCGCCACCTCATAAGTAAACTTTGTAAAAGCAAGGTGTCCGTTTCGTTTTTAGGGGAGTTGAAAAATGGAAGTATTTTAGTCTGTTCGCTCAAGAATCATGCAGCACTTATGGAAGTCTTAAGTCCTGAAGCATACGTTGCAATGGCCAATCTTTATTTACAGGTCGCTTCCAATTTTTTAGTCGATGTGGGTGGTTATCTCGAGGAATGCTCCGGAGAAAGTATTCGTGTTCTCTTTGGTGTGCCGCTTCCTATAGATGGACCGATTAATCACGGTGCCAAAGCGACCCGCGTTGCTCTTGATCTTGCAAAGCGTCTTGACGAACTCAATGTTGAATGCGATGCCCGCTGGCAACAACGTCTTGATTTCCGAATAGGAGTACATTCTGGTGAGATGATTGCAGCTCTGTATGGGGGGCCGCATTTCAATCAGTTTAGTGTCGCAGGACCCGTAGTTGATTTTGCACACTACTTGTGTGCTGCATGCGTGAGCTATGGATGTCGTATTTTAGTGGGACCTCATACCTATGAGATGGCAGAGACCATAGCAGAGTTTCGACCAATTGATTCGCTTGTATGTCACGGTGTGCAGCATCGAGTAGAGCTTTATGAAGTGTTAGCTGCAAAAAATAATCTTTCCATTGAGAGAGAACGGAGTCGTGATTTATTTTGGCTAGGAGTCCTTTTTTTTCGTTCCCAAGAATGGGGAAAAGCGATCGAGTCATTCAAATCTGCACCCATTTTAGGTATTCCTGATATGGCTTTAGATCTTTATTTAGAAAAAATCGATCGAGCTCAGAAGGGGGATGATCTCAACATGTCGAAGAAATCTATTTTGAAAGAGGCGCTCTCTTTATTTTCAGAATAACGTTTAGAATGAAGGCCTATGAATCATCCTACAAACGTAGTATTATTCCAAATTTCGCCAAATTTCGATTCCCCTTTTTTAATAAAAAAGCCTCTCATGAAATATCTCTGCCTTTCACCTCTACTTTCCATTTCTTGTGCCGCTTCTTGATTATCCTGAATCCTTTTGTGAGTTGACGCGTCAACTACGTCGTCTTCCTAGTATTGGTCCTCGTGGTGCAGAGCGGATTGCACTTTGGATGTTACGTTCTCCTCATGCTCATCCAAAGGCTTTAGCTGAAGCAATTCATAATGCTACTCAACATTGTCAATCATGTGAACAATGTGGTTTTTTCTCAGAACAAAAAATCTGTTCTCTCTGTGCTGATGAAACGCGATCCGGAAAAGAATTTTGCATTGTTGAGAGGGTGACTGATATTTTACCATTGGAGCGAACAGGTGCATTTCACGGACGGTATCATGCTCTTGGAGGAAAGCTCTCTCCCCTTGATGGTATTGGTCCAGAGCAACTGCGTATTACCGAACTGATGGATCGTCTTCATGTGGAGCGACCCTCGGAAATTATCTTGGCACTCAGTGGAGATGTTGAAGGAGAGGCAACAGCTCATTATTTAGCAGAAATGATAGCTCCTTGGAGCATCAAAATAACACGTCTTGCTCAAGGTCTCTCTGCTGGAAGTGGAGTCGAACAGGCTGATGCAGTCACATTGCAACGAGCACTCATGAATCGAGGAGATTATTCACTCTAAAATCAATTGAATCGTCATCATTTGAAATACTGTTACTATAAATTTTCTTATTATTTTCATGCAGCAGAAATTTTTTTTTAATACCGCCAATCGCTTGTGGATCTTAGGAATCTTGATTATTGCGGTGACTCTTTTTCGGTTCTGGTATGCGACACAACTGGAATTAATAGGGGATGAGGCCTATTATTGGTATTGCTCTCGTCATTTAGATTGGAGCTTTTTCGATAAAGGACCTGGAGCTGCAGTAACCATTTTTTTGGGCACTCATCTTTTTGGGGATACTGTTTTTGGTGTCCGTTTTTTTGCAGTTTTGCTTTCAGCAGCCATAGGCATTGGCCTGTATGTCCTGGCCTCGATGCTCTACAATGAAAAGGTTGCTTTCTGGACGTTAATTGTTGTTCTTTTTATGCCGCTCTACGCGGTTGGGAGTATTTTAATGACGATTGATCCAATCAGTATTTTCTTTTGGACAATAGCAGCAATTGCTTTTTGGAAAGCTCAAGAAAAACACCATCTTCTCTGGTGGATTCTTGCGGGAGTGTGTGTGGGGTTAGGGATGCTCGCTAAATATACCAATGCTTCAGAGCTGTTATGTTTTGCACTTTTCTGTTTCTGGAGTCCGAAGTGCCGCCAGCAGCTCAAGCAAGCTCCTTTCTACATCATGATTGGAGTAGCTTTGATGTTCTCGCTGCCAATGATTCTTTGGAATTACCAGCATCAATGGATAGGAGTCATGCATCTTTTACAACGCGGTGATCTCAATAAATCATGGCATATCACGCCAAGTGAATTACTCGTTTTTATTGGGGCACAAGTCGGAGTTATTTCACCATTAATTTTCCTTGGGGTAATTATTTCTGTTTTCTGGCCACACTGTGCAGCAAAAGAACGAGAGCAAACACGTTTTCTTCAATCACTCTTTATTCCTCTTTTCGGATTTTATGCATTTCTAAGTTTGAATAAAGCAGCAGAACCAAATTGGCCTGCACCCTGCTATGTAGCGGGTATCATTTTGCTTGTGGGCAATTGGGAGGCCTTAAAAAATAAGGTCCCTTGGGTAAAAAAATATGTTCTACTAGCACTCACGATTGCAGCACTTGAAACACTCTTACTTCATAATACTTTTTGGCTGCATCTTCCTATTCCTAGCGCTTGGGAATCCTGCTCAGGAAGTAGTTGGATTGGAAAAGCCATCCAGGGCTACAGAGATCTTGGTTCTGTTGATCCACTCGACCGAGCTCATGGAGCAGAGTCTATAGCACTTCATGCAGAAATATTAGCTCAAGAGCAGGGAACTAATTTTTTTATCTCGGATAATTATCAAACAGCAAGTCTTCTCTCTTTTTATTTAAAAGGTCATCCTGATACATACGAGCCCGCTTTTGATCATGTGAAGGATCAATTTTCGTTTTGGCCGAGCTACCGTGATCGCTATCCTAAGGGTAGTAGAGCTCTGTTTATTTATCTTTGGCGTTACCCTCCCAAAGAATTAAGAAATGATTTTTTAATCGTACGACCTCTTGAGGAGGCCTATTCAAAAGATGGTATGCGTCCTTTGAAAAAATATTATTATTCGATTTGTGAAGGATTAAAGAAGCATTAACCCGTATATTTCATACTGGTTCGTCGCAAGGAGGCTGCTAAGACTCATTGGGGAGGGCACGTGATGAAGTCTGACAACATAGTTGATTCGGGCTAATACACTTTAAGATAAAACCAAACACTCAGTTCAACTATTCTTAGAATTTAGACTGCAATGAAAATCACTTATTTTGGTCACTCCTGTTTCCAGGTAGAGGTTGCAGGAAAAAAATTGTTATTTGATCCCTTTATAAGGCCTAATCCCTTGGCAGCTAAGATCGATATTACGACCCTAAAACCCGATTATATTTGTATTTCTCATGGGCATTTTGATCATGTGGCCGATGTGGAGGTCATTGCTCATGCTTCTGGGGCTGTACTCGTAGGATGTTTTGAAGTGATGGAATGGTTTTCCAGAAAAGGTTTAAAAAAAACCGAAAGCATGAATATCGGAGGCTCCCAGAATTTTGAGTTTGGAAGTATTACCCTTACTAATGCACTTCATTCTAGTTCGATGCCAGATGGATCTTATGGTGGGCAGCCAGGTGGTTTTTTGGTAAAAACAACAGAGGGGAATTTCTACTATTCTGGTGATACAGGTCTTACCCATGATATGAAGCTCATCGCAGCTGCAGCTCCTTTCAGGTTTCTCGTTCTTTGCATTGGCGATCGTTTTACAATGGGAATAGAAGATGCCATTACTGCAACCAAATGGTTAGGTACCAAGGAAGTTCTGGGAGTTCACTACAATACTTTTCCACAGATCCAAATTGATACAGAGGCTGCTAAGAAAGCTTTTCACGAGGAAGGTTTCAATCTTCACCTGCTTTCTGTCGGTTCTTCATGGGATGCTGTTCCAAGAACTAGCCCGAATCAAAAAATTAAAAATACGAAGGAATGAAAATTGAAAATTGTTCAAAAAGGAGTTGACTCTTTGGTAAGTCTCATCGAGGCTTTGCTGCAAGTAGTGAGAAATGCTCTTCTCAAAACCTTGAACGAATTAAGTCCGGATATTTTATACTGAATCGTCATGAGGCTCCGTGCAAAGCTTATTAGTAGAAGGCTGTGAAAGATTTTGATTCTGGTGTGTATGAGTCCCTATCGCCCCAATCACAATCCGTGACCAACTCAGTAGCCATGGAGCTTTCCGCAACTTCTAATAAATTTAGTCTGAAATATCCGGGCTAGCTAGATTCATTATCAGCCTTGAAGACCTATCTGAAGTTGATGAACTATTGTAGTTTGTGAACTCATTATTTTGAGGTGAATCTTTTTTAGCTGAGTCCTGTTTTTTCTAACCCTAGACACGTTTGTGTTCGTGAGTGTGAGTTTTTTTAAAACGCAAACAAAATTCTTTATTACACTGGCAGTTTTATTTCGGCTTTTCCAAGCAGACGTTTTTTTACGTACAGATTTCCAGTTCAAAGAAACCTTCTTTAAACATTCATTTTTCCTCTAACCAAAATTTTAATCATGCAAGACGATATCGCTTCTTCAACATCCAGTAATTTTTCTGCACCTGAACCTGCAGCTGCTCATTCTCCTAGAAATGATTCTGCCACTGGCGACCGACCACCTTCGCAAGAAGAGCGTCCCCATCGTGGAGGCCATAGACAAGGTCAACGGCGCTTTTATCGAAATAATCGTCGTGGCAATAATCGCCCCCTAAATAATAATCCTAACCGTCCTTCACGTCCTCAAGCCGCTTATAATAGAGATTCGAGAGTGGAGGCTGATTACGAACCTGTGGGTGAATTAGACCCAAATGCAGAACCTACTTTTGCTGAAGGAATGCTCGAGCTCTCAGGCAAAGGATATGGTTTCCTTCGAGAATCAAAACGCTCTTATAATGTTTCTCCTAACGATGTTTTTGTGACTTATGATGTCATCAAAAAATATAACCTTCGTGATGGTATTTATATCAAAGGTCAGACGCGTCAAGGCCATCGTGGCTGGCAACTTTTTAAACTCATCGAAATTGAGGGAGAAGACCCGGAGAAATGTGTAAACCTTCCCCTTTTTGAAGAGCTCACAACTATTAGTCCTACAGAGCGCATTGCTTTGGAAACGGTAACAGATCGTTATACGACACGCATTATTGACTTAATGACTCCCATTGGCAAAGGACAGCGTGGTCTTATTGTAGCTCCTCCTCGAACAGGAAAAACAACCCTTTTACAACATATCGCAGATGCAGTGATTAAGAATCATCCTACGATGAAATTGCTCATTCTTCTTGTTGATGAAAGACCAGAAGAGCTAACCGAGATGCGCCGTATGTTTCCACAAGCAGATCTCTTTGGAAGTTCTAATGATAGTGATTTAAAAAGTCATACACGTATCGCTCAGCTTGCAATTGAACGTGCAAAGCGTCTTGTAGAGCAAGGGAAGGATGTATTTGTGTTGATGGATTCTCTAACTCGTATTGGACGCGCATTTAACAATTCTATGTCTGGTGGTGGACGAACCATGAGTGGAGGAATGGATGCTAGGGCAATGGAAATTCCACGTAAAATCTTTGCTGCAGCTCGTAACACCGAAGAGGCTGGTTCCCTAACTATTATCGCTTCGGCCCTCATTGAGACCAACAGTCGTATGGATGATCTCATTTTTCAAGAATTCAAAGGAACAGGAAATATGGAAATTGTTCTTGATCGAAAAATAAGTGATCAACGTATCTATCCAGCCATCGATATTTTTCTCTCAGGAACACGTCGTGAAGAACTTCTTCTTCCAGCAGAAGATCTTCATAAAATCAATATTATCCGGCGTGGACTCGCTGGACACAAGCCTCTGGAAGCCATCGATCGAATCCTCTTTTTTATTCGTAAATATCCGACGAATGTAGAGGTCCTAAAAAATATCCCAGGCTAAAACCAGCTCTGAAATTCTACTGAGGTCATGCATTGCGGTGTCACTGCGATGCTCGCTTCGTCGAGTGCCATAAGCACACTCCTCAGCTGTGCTTCTCGATTCCTAGCACTGCAAGGCCCTCAGCGAATTTCAGAGCTGGTTTGCAACCAATTAAAGAAGGGCACTGAGGTCATGCATTGCGGTGTCACTGTGATGCTCGCTTCGTCGAGTGCCACAAGCACACTCCTCAGCTGTGCTTCTCGATTCCTAGCACTGCAAGG
>WBXG01000009.1 GCA_008932965.1 Verrucomicrobiota bacterium | reverse complement strand
TAATAAGCTTTGCACGGCGCCTCATGACACTTCAGTATGAAATATGCGGGTTAAACGATATAGCAACAATAACAGCTCCTATTAAAAAACCTTTTCTGATGAAACAAAAAGCCACCCATCACTACAAATTTCTAGCACCAAACGGTGCCTCTCACAATCAAGGGCTTCTTAAAAACTCTAGACTTTGGCTTAAAAATATCAGCCTCTTACTTCTTGGTGGAATTGCTTCCTTCTTCATTCCGAAGCTTTTTAACAACTACGTCACTTTCGTTCTTATCACTTTAATCATTAATGCAATTCTATGTGTTAGTTTAAATCTCGTTAATGGATATATGGGGGAATTTTCTGTTGGACATGCTGCCTTTATGGCTCTTGGAGCCTATAGTTCAGCTATTATAACTGTAAAAATCGCTCCAACACTCCCTGTTTTTTTTCTTTTTCCAGTTGCCGTCATTGTTGGTGGTTTTGTTGCAGCAATAGTAGGAGTTCCTCTAGCTTTACTTTCCTTTAAAACACGTGGCGACTACCTTGCCATTATTACACTTTCTTTTTTGATGATCGTTAAATCAGGATTAGAAAATATTACCTATGTGGGAGGGCCTCGAGGATTTCTTGGTATTCCTCCACTTACTACATTACCCTGGGCTTATTTTTGGGGTGTCTTTACTTTTTGGATTTTGCGTAATTTTATTAATTCAAAATGGGGGCGTAGTATCACTGCCATCCGTGAAGATGAAATAGCAGCCCAAGCCATGGGCGTTTCGACTCGCTCTGCAAAAATGATGACCTTTGTCATTTCCTCTTTTTTCGCAGGAGTCGCTGGAGCTCTTTTTGCTCAGCAAATTCAATTCATTAACCCAAGCTCCTTTGACATTTTAAAATCAACAAACATTCTTGTAATGGTCTACCTTGGTGGTGTTGCTTCCCTTTCTGGTTCTCTTGTTGGGGCAACTGTTTTTACGCTCCTATATCAACTTCTACAGCCTTGTGGTGTATGGCGCATGGTCATCATGCCACTCTTGCTAGTACTATTAATGATCTTTCGTCCACGTGGCATCATGGGTTTTCAAGAATGGACTTGGTTTGAACTCAAGGAGAGACCCAACAAGCGCATCACCCCCACCGTCTACTAAACTCAATTCCGTAAAATTTATTTTATTAATAGAAGGACATCCAACTTTATAAATCATGGAACAGAACTATTTTGATGACACACATCTCCTGAAAGTTTCACTCCTGAATAAAAATTTTGGAGGACAACGCACTATTGATGATCTTTCATTTCATCTTAATTCTAAGGAATGTCTTGGAATTATTGGACCTAATGGAGCTGGCAAAACAACTCTTTTTAACCTCCTCTCAGGTATCATCCCAGCTAGTTCCGGAAGTATTATCTGGCTAAGTCAAGAGATTCAAAAAAAAAGTGCTTCAGAGATAAGTCATTTAGGCATCGCTAGAACATTCCAAAACATACGACTCTTTAAACAAATCAGCGTTTTAGAAAATATTCAGATCGCTTATGATTCTCAACTCACGTACACCCCTTTGGATGCTTTGTTAAGAACATCGCTCACTAGCAAAGAAGAAAAACGATCGGTTTGTTCAGCTATGGAACTTCTAGATGTTTTTTCTATGACTTCTCTTGCTTATGAACCAGCAGGAAGCCTCTCCTACGGAGATCAACGTCGCCTGGAAATCGCACGAGCTCTTGCCTTGAACCCACGTTTATTACTATTGGACGAACCTGCAGCTGGTATGAATGAAGCAGAAATGAACACACTTATGGAATTGCTCCGATGGATTCAAAAGGAATTTACATTGAGCATGCTTCTTATTGAGCATCATATTCCTTTTATTATGGGACTGTGCAATCGAATGTTAGTACTCGATTTTGGCCAACTCATTGCCGAAGGCACTCCTGAAGAGATCCGTCAAAACCGACGTGTTATCGAAGCCTACCTTGGAGAAGAGGAGGAAAAAAATGAATATTGAAAAGGAAGTTAGTAATTATCAAAAATATTATCCGGAAGAATCGACTTCTCTCAACCCACTTCTCTTAGAGATTGAAGAAAATCCAAGTGATTTATGGAATCGAGCTAGAACCTCTGGCCATGTCGTTGCTAGTGCTATTATTATCCATGAGAATAGAATGTTGATGATCTTTCATCCTTTTCTGAAAAAATGGCTTCAACCTGGAGGTCATATCGATCTTGGAGAGAGTCCGATTCAAGCAGCAAAGAGAGAGTTACTTGAAGAAACAGGGTTTGCTGGCTCGCTCCATTCCTGGCACAGTAACCATTCCATTCCTGTAGATATTAGCATTCATAGGATTCCTGCTAATGACAGAAAGAAGGAGCCTGCACATCTTCATTACGACTTTCGCTACCTCTTTTCTCTCGATGAAAATACTCCAGAAGAGAAACAAGCTCAACATCACTGGAGCTGGATTGATATTAAAAAAATAAAAGAACAGAATCTTATCAATCTTTTTTATAAAATTAACATGCAATCACCATAGCTAAAGAAACGATATTTTTCCTTAACAGCGGTACGATAAGTTTCTAAGATTTTTTCTCGTCCTGCGAGGGCACTAATAAGCATAAGGAGCGTAGAGGCTGGTAAATGAAAATTGGTGAGCAGCGCATCAACCCTTTGAAACTCATACGGAGGTCGAATAAAAATGGAAGTTGCGTTTTTTTCTGGGACAATTCTCCCAGCAGGTAACGATTCTAAAACACGCGTTGTTGTTGTTCCTACAGCCACAAGACGTCCCCGTTTGGATTCTAGATACTGATTCAAACGATCTGCTACATAATCCTTAATTTCGTAATGCTCCCGATGCATTTGATGATCGGCAAGGTTATTATCCTTGACTGGCAAAAAGGTACCTGGCCCCACATGTAAGGTGATAAAGAGATGTTGAAACTGATCAAGTATTTCTTTTGTAAAATGAAGTCCTGCTGTGGGAGCAGCAACAGAACCTGGCTCTTTGGCAAAAACAGTTTGATAACGGATCTTATCATCTGCTGTTACTAAACGCTTCAAATAGGGAGGAATGGGCATCTCTCCCCATCGCTCCAAATCTGGAGGATGATTAAAGGAAAGAAGTCTTGTTCCATCTGGAAAGATTTCTACTACCCTAGTTTCACAATCTCCAAAAGTAGCTTGATACCCCAGGCGCATTTTACGACCCGGTTTAACCATAGCAACCCAATGGTTTTCATCTTTTTTTTCAATGAGAAGGACCTCGATATTCCTAGAAAGGTCATACAATCTCGCAGGAATCACCTTGCTATTGTTGAGTATTAAAAGATCTTCAGAAGTGATGTAATCCGAGAGATCTCGGAATAACCGATGCTCTATCTGACCAGTATCACGATGCAATACGAGCAGTCGTGAGTCCTCACGACTGGCAAGGGGATGCGATGCGATGAGCTCCGAAGGGAGTTCATACTGATAATCACTTAAAAAACAACTCACTCTAGTGCTAAAAAAGCTGGTAGTTGTGCCACATCAAAATCGGCCAACACTCTTTTATCTTCAGTTTGGAGCGTAGGTGTTTTTGTCTGACATGAAAGGGCAATCATCTCGTCATAGGAGGAACGATCTATGAGAACATCAATGGTTTGATAAGAAATTCCATGGGCATCAAGCCATTGAATTGCATCACGGCACCAAGGGCATCCTGATTTAATGTATAGTTTATTCATTCGAAAATTCTTTTTAAAATAAAGTGTATTAACCCGGATATTTCATAATGAAGTGTCATGAGGCGCCGTGCAAATCTTATTAGTACAAGGCAAACGAGTATTTTGACGTAGGGCTGTATGAGTACAGAGTATCCAAGTCAAAATGGGAGTCTAACGCAGCATCCATCTGGCTTCCCGGCTTCCACAGTAGATCAGTATGAAATATCCGGGTTAAATCACTTTCAAAAAAAAAACGGAAGTAAATGGAAGTTTTATTCTATTTTCTCATCTCTTTTATTGCCTGTTCTTATCGATTAGAACAGAATCACTCCCTCGATTATTTTTGGCGCGTTCGTCTAGTGGTTAGGACACAGCCCTCTCAAGGCTGGCGCACGGGTTCGACTCCCGTACGCGCTACCACAATTTTCTAAATAAAAGGGCCAATTCCTTTGCAGACCATTGTCCATGGAGTTGAGGTTTATAAAGCCACCCGTAGCTAAGCCAAGATCCGCAGAGTGGTAGAAGTATTCGTGAGAGCTTCCCTCCCTCCCCCATCCCCATGCATGCGATTGGAAAATGAGTTGGCATCATGAGTTGAAAAGCAAGTAAGCGTATCAGCTCCTCTTCATGATGAATCGTACAAGCTACTTTGAAAAGATCAGCCCCTGCATCGTAAGCACGCAAGGCCATCTGATTCAAACGAGACAAAGAGGGAACAGTCTTGAAATCATGAAAGGAGGAGATGATGAAACGTTTTTCTTTTTTTGCATTTTCTATTAATGATTTCATGTGCTTCATAGAACGTAATTCGATATCGATGGCACAAGCCCACGAAAGAGACTCTTCTAGCAGATGTTGCCGTTGTAATGTGGTATGATGAGAAACGCCACCTTCAGCAGGATGACGTGCTGTGGCAATCACTGGAAGGGGCCATAATGAGGGCAATAGAGAAAGAGGTAATGAATCCAGACGAGCTTCTAAGAGATCAATTCCATCAAAGAGTTCTCTAGGACTTTTCTTGAGCCCGAATATTTCACATTGATTGTGACGAGGAGGCTGCGAAGGCTGATGAAGAGAAGGAAGGCTGTGGTCTTCGAGGATGGCTGTATTTTTCATACCTTTCGAGGAAAAGTTTAACCCGGATATTTCATACTGATCGTGACGAGGAGGCCGTGACGGCTGATGGGGCAAGGCGAGTGATGAAGTCTGACGACGGCTGTATGAGTACATACTGCCCGAGGAAGACTTCGAGCTCAACACAGCATCCATCTGGCTTCCCGGCTTCCTTAGTAGATCAGTATGAAATATCCGGGTTAAGCCTGATGCTCTATCGATCATATTTTTACAAGTCGTAACAGAATCAGTATGAAAGTGATGTGTTAGCATTCTAAGACATTCCTTAGAATGCAATGTGCCAACGATAAAAGGAGTACTCATGGAATGCCGATAGGAGCTTAGACTAGATACTTGAGCTCATCGTGTGACAAGGAGGCAGCGAAGGGGTAATGGGGTATAGCAGGCGAGCATTTTGACGCTGGTTAGTAGAGTTCCTACCGCCCAAGTCAAAATGTGAATCTAACGTAGCATTGACCCTAGCTTTCAGGTCTCCACAGATGATTGGTATGAAATATCCGGGCAGGGATGATCTCAGTATAACATTAATGAGATAAAAAGTTTCTATTGGCAGGCTTCACATTCCTCGCCCCTCATCCTTGCCTCCAAACTACAAGCTTTGATTTCTTCAACAGGAGCATCCTCCTCTGCTTTCCCTTCACTTGCCCAACGGGGACGTGACTGTAGTGTTGTTTTTTCAATCGTGTTTGCGGCAACAGATCTCAAATAATAGGTTGTTTTCAAACCACTCTCCCAGGCATGCATATACATTTCGTGTAATTTTCGACCGTTAGGAGCTGCAATATAAAGGTTCAATGACTGCCCCATATCGATCCACTTTTGACGACGACTTGCACATTCTACATACCAGTAGGGCTCAATTTCAAAAGCAGTCCGATAAATTTCACGAAGAGCTCGAGGAATGCGCTCAATTTCTTGAATCGATCCATCCATATATTTCAATTCCTCAATCATAGAAGCATCCCAAAGGTCTAGTTTTTTTAGATCCTCCACAAGATATTCGTTAATTACCGTAAAATCACCGCTAAGATTCCCTTTAGCAAAAAGGTTTTTAAAGGTTGGTTCAATAGATTGGGAAATACCCGTAATATTAGAAATCGTTGCGGTAGGAGCAATGGCCATGCAATTACTATTACGCATTCCATGTTGACGAATCGATTTACGTACTAAATCCCAATTCAGGGCGGAAGAGCGATCCATCTTAATGGGCAAGCCACGTTCTTTTTCAAGAAAGTCGATGGTGTCAAGTGGAAGAAGTCCTCGATCCCATTTCGAACCAGAAAAAGTTTCGTAGGAACCTCTTTGCATAGCAAGTTTTGAAGATGCTAAAATAGCGTAATAGGAGATCGCTTCCATGCTATGATCGGCAAACTCAACAGCTTCCTGACTTGCATAGCTCATTTTCATTTTGTAGAGCGCATCTTGGAAGCCCATAATACCTAGACCTACTGGTCGATGACGCATATTAGCATTTTTAGCCTCTTTGGTAGGGTAATAATTGATGTCAATCACATTATCGAGCATGCGCATTGCTGTTGTGATTGTTTTATCTAGAAGAGGAAGATCAAGGCCCTCTTTATTGGTATGAAGAGGCAAGTTGATGGATCCTAGGTTACAGACAGCTGTCTCTTCTTCTGAAGTATTAAGTAATATTTCTGTACAAAGATTGGAACTATGAACAACACCAACGTGATCTTGAGGAGAGCGTACGTTCGAAGGATCTTTAAAGGTAATCCATGGGTGGCCAGTTTCAAAAACCATCGATAACATTTTACGCCATAAAGCAAGCGCTTCAACACGTTTAAAATGAGTCATCCTTCCATTATCAACCATGGCTTCATAGGCTTCATAACGTGCTTCAAAAGCGGCACCATAAAGGTCGTGAAGATCGGTCACATCACTTGGGCTAAAGAGTGTCCATGAAGCATTTTGCTGCACTCTTTTCATGAAAAGATCAGGAATCCAGTTAGCGGTATTCATATCATGGGTCCGACGACGCTCATCGCCGACATTTTTACGCAATTCAAGAAAATCTTCTACATCAAGGTGCCATGTTTCGAGGTAAGCACACATAGCTCCTTTGCGCTTACCACCTTGATTGACGGCTACTGCTGTATCGTTGGCAACTTTCAGGAAAGGAATGACCCCCTGGCTCTCCCCATTGGTTCCTTTGATTAAGGAGCCACTTGCACGAACATTAGTCCAGTCATTGCCTAGACCACCGGCCCATTTGGAAAGTTTAGCATCATCTGCAACACATTTAAAAATATGATCGAGATCATCCATCACTGTAGTGAGATAACACGAACTGAGCTGAGGATGTAAGGTCCCTGCATTAAACAAGGTCGGTGTTGATGAAGTAAAAAGAAAGGAAGAGAGAAGATGATAGAATTCCAAGGCACGTTCATTCTTTTTTTCTCCTTCGTTAATAGCTAAGCCCATGGCAACACGCATCCAAAAATATTGAGGAGTCTCGATACGATGCCCTCCAACATGGATAAGATAACGATCATAAATTGTTTGAATTCCCATATAGTTAAATTGCAAATCACGCTCTGGTGCGAGTGCAGCAGCAAGGCACTTTAAGTCAAAATCGAGTAACACAGGAGAAAGGCGCTTTTCACGAACACCATGTTCTAAATAGGCTTCAAAATGAACCTTATGGGCCTGAGCAAGATCATGGTAATGCTTAAAGCCTGGAATCACCTCGCGATAGATCGACTCCAGGAGAAGACGTGCTGTTACGTAGCCATAAGCAGGATCTTTCTCAATGCGTGTTTTGGCCGAAAAGATCATCGCTTTTTCAATCTCATCTAAGCGAACTCCATCGTAAAGATTTTTGAGAACTTCATCGGCCATTTCACGCATTTGACAACGATCCTCATATCCACGACAGGCACGAATGATGGTGCGTCTAATGCGTTGTGGCTCGAGAGTCTTGCGGCGACCATCTGGCAAGCTTACTTGGGGTAGTGATGCTGTATCTCCAGAAGGAGCATTCAAAGCACGCGCTTTGCGACGATCTTCACGGTAAATAATGTAACGTCGAGCTATATCATGGTGGCCATGCTTCATTAATGCCACTTCTACGGTATCTTGAATTAATTCGATCTCGAGCTCTTCACCTTGTACAGCTCGTGCTAACAAACGCTCTACAACAGCATTATTAATGTTTGAGATAGCCTCTTTGTCATCTATGGAGAGAGGAGCATCAGGGGTAAGATGACGCTCTGCTTTAAAAGCTCCTTCAATAGCAAGACGAATACGTTCTTCATTAAAAATTTCAGTTCGACCATCGCGTTTGCGAACAGAAAATTTTTTGTCAGAGAGTGGATCAAGAGCGTGTAGAGGGAGTGGGCTATTCATTGGAAGGAATGATGTAATGTTAGTTAACGAGGAAGGGTTCAAGAGTGGTGACTCATTTTCAAAGCTTTTATTTTTCGCGATGTGAGAAAATAAAATATTTAAAATTTTTAATTTAAAAACACCAGATATAGATGAATGAAGATTTTTTTCACTATTAGTGGGTTAACCCGGATATTTCATACCTGAATTTTTAGAAAGTATTAATTTTGCATCCTTCGGCATTGAGCGCAAGCAGAAGAAGAATGAAAAGTGTCATTAAAAAAGTTGACTCTCTCCTACTAGGTCTTCGCAAATGATAACTACTGAGTTGAAGGATGGTACTCCCTCCCCTGCAAGAGAGAAAGTGCCTCACCAACGAGAAAGAGTGATCCCGTAAGTAAAATAGGAGCACGGCACCCACTTTTAAGAAGCAAGTCTTTTCCATTTTTTTTTATGAAAGCCTCTTGGAGTGATGGAACAGTCCTCGCATTAGGAAAAAACCTCCTTATTTCATCAGGAGCAACAGCTCTAGTAGAAGAGACAGGAACCAAAATCATCTCTGAGGTAATCGGTTCCAATAAGGAAAGCATGCTTTTCCAATCCTTATCACTGAGTGCTCCAAAAATCAGGGTGCATTGTTGATGAGGAAATTGCTCTTTCCACGTTATGACAAGTTGCTTGATTGCTGCAGGATTATGGGCTCCATCCACAATAATTTCTTGCTGCTCCCCATTAATAAAGCTCGATAATAGAAATCCTTGGTCTTTTTTTACTAGAATACGTTGGAATCGTCCGGGCCAGAAAACAGACTGGAATCCTTCGTGTTGACTCCTTTGAGAAAGTTTCCATGGACCTTGTTCTACAAGTCTAAGAGCTAGGGCTGCATTCCAACGTTGATGAGGACCGATCAGACCTAATGAGACACTCTTAGAAAGTGGCTCACGAATTCTTACTATAGGAACATCCAACCGAAGCGCTTCCTTATTCAAGAGAGTCATGGCTTCTTTTGGCTGCAGGGAAGTCACAAGAGGAACTCCCTGACGCATGATCCCTGCTTTTTCTCGAGCAATATCTACAAGCTTAGAGCCAAGCCATTCTTGATGGTCTAGACTGATCGGGGTCATTGCACAGGCTATTTTTTTTTCTGCTAGATTGGTTGCATCGAGTCTTCCTCCTAGACCCGTCTCTAAAACAACAACATCACATTCCTGAAGTGCAAAATAATCAAAGGCAAGAGCTGTTGTCAGTTCAAAGAACGTAGGTAGCAGAGGCCATGTCTGTGTTGCTGCTTGAAGTCTTCTTATCCCACTTTCGAGATCCTCAGGAGAAATGAGTCTTCCTTCAAGCTGGATACGTTCTCGAAAATCGATTAAATGCGGAGACGTATAAAGACCAACACGTACCCCAGCAGCCTTTAAAAGTGAGGCTGCAAATGCGGAAACAGAACCTTTTCCATTTGTCCCAGCAATATGAAAGACAGGAAATTTTTTTTCGGGATTACCCAAAACTTTCAGGAGAGCAGTAATAGCATCGAGGTCTCGAGAAATACCGCTCTTTTGCTGCGTGAAGAGCCAGTCGAGTCCAGAAAAGGAAGGCGGTGGAGAGAGAGGAGAAAAGCTACTCATGACAGGAACTTAGAATCTGCTCTCGTAGCTCATGATCCATGACCATGCACCTATGATTATTTTTCTACAAGAAGACTTAAAATCGTAATCAGGATGTTCCTCATCTGAGCACGAGGAACGATTTCATCGATGAGGCCATGTTCTAAAAGAAATTCTGCTGTTTGAAATCCTTCAGGTAAATCTTGATGTGCGATTTCACGAATCACACGAGGACCAGCAAATCCAATCATACTTTTAGGTTCTGCTAAAATCACATCTCCAAGAACCGCAAAACTAGCTGTTACCCCTCCCATTGTGGGATGGGTTAAAATGGAAATAAATGGCAATCGTGCTTCACTATGACGCGCTAAAGCTCCACTGGTTTTAGCCATCTGCATAAGACTAAGTGCTCCTTCATACATCCTGGCTCCTCCTGATGCAGAGATAATAATGATTGGTTGCCGAGCTGCTGTTGATTCTTCAATAATACGAGTAATCTTTTCTCCTACAACAGAACCCAGTGAGGCTGCTAAAAATTGAAAATCCATCACTGCAAGTCCCACTGGATATCCTCCTATCATTGCATTTCCTGTTCTTACAGCTTCAATGAGCCCTGTTTTTTTTTGATACGTTTCTAAACGTTCTTTATAAGCGGCAACTCCCTGGAATTCCAGAGGATCAACAGAACTCATTTCTGAGTCCATTTCTATAAAAGATCCCTCATCCACAATAGTAGAAATACGCTCTTTGGCTGAAAGTGAGAAATGGTGTTCACATTTTGGACAGACATTGAGATTTTCCTCGAGCGCTAAATGGTGAATCATTTCACTACACTGGGGACATTTCTTCCAAAGCCCTTCTGGTATCTCCCTCTTGCGCTTGGCTCCGAATTTTAAGGAAGGTCGTCTAAAAATGGTCATACTAAGAAAATAATCGAAATGTAAAACTATCAACAGAGTTTCTTTCTGTCAGCAAGAAAGCCTGTGAAAAAAAAGTGGGAAATAGAGTCCAATCATCTGCTCACTTGAATCTATTGCACTATAACGTGAAATAATGAGAACGAATAAAATTTTCAGGAAATAAAAACAGTAATGATTGTCATCTTCATAGCGACTCCTTATTCTTTTTTTCAACCTCGTTGATTCATTTCATATGATTCCATCTTCTTTTCCTCGACCACCAATCTCAAGTCCTAGTATTCCTGATCGCTTTTTTGGACTGATCAGTGGTGTTGCAGAGCATCTCTTAGCACTTTTTTCATTAGCTTCCCTTGAGGCACAAGAGCTTTTTAAAAAAACCATTACTTTACTCTTACTTCTCATTGTAATAGTAGCAGCTCTTCTGATTGCCTATCTAGCTCTCTTGACGACAGTAAGTATTATCGCGGTTACTCAGTTTCAGTACAACTGGAGTACTGTTTTTGGAATTATTGCCGTTGCCCATCTCGTTATCGCTGGGCTTCTTCTACTTATTCTTCGCTACCACTCTAGCTCCTCATTGCCTTTTGAGAAAACCACGATTGAAATTCAACACGACTTGGAGGCTCTTGCCTCTGCCTCTACCAGCAATGCAAACAATTTCTAATTTTCAATACAAGATCCAACAAAGCAGAGTTCAAATTGCTCGTGACTATGCTTCTTTTACTGATTCCCTGAACGTAGCTAAACGTCTTGAGCACTCGATCCAAAAAAAACCATGGGCTTGGATAAGTACCCTTTTTTTTGCAGGGATCACTCTTCCTTGGATGCTTCACAAGTCAACTCCCTTCAAATCTCAAGAGCGCAGTTTTATTCCTTCATTAGAAAAACAAAAGAAAACCTCCTTTTTATCTCAGTCTGCTATGCTTGGCGCCTCTTTACTTAAAGATAAAACCTTACAGTTAGGACTCATTTCAGTAGCCCGCCTTTTACTCCCCATAGCACAGGAAGCAATTGTAGAATATCGAGCTCGTAGAAAAAACGATAGGGAATATCCCTCAGTTAAGTAGCATTATTAATAGCCTGTGAATGATAAAAAAAGAGCTAGCAAAAAAAAGGAGCTAGCCTGGATATTTCATACTGATTGTGACGGGGAGGCAGTAAAGATTAACCCCTCTCCTCTTCAGCATGGAAAATGGCTTTTGATTGATGCTAGTAATTCCACTTCAAAATTGGCTCTCTCAACTTCAAAGCGTTTGATAACTATTCGCCGAATTGCGACATCGCTGTTAAGTCCTACAACACTTGCTTTGGCTCTAGGAGATTGGAAAGTAGAACGTGTTATCGCTTCCTCTGTTGTTCCAAAAGCAACACATCTTCTGGCATCGTTCTTTAAATCTCAACGTATTCCGTTTCTCTCTATTGATGCAACAAGCCAACTTGGCATTCCTATAAACTACCCAGATCCCGCTTCTATTGGGGCAGACCGTCTTGCCAATGTGGTGGCCACTACAGCTCTCTATGGTACTCCAGCCATCGTGGTCGACTTTGGGACAGCTATTACTTTTGATATCATTAATGCTCAAGGTGCCTACTTAGGTGGAATCATTGCTCCAGGACTCAAAACAGGAGCTGATGCATTGCATGAAAAGACAGCCCTATTGCCAGTATCTCTTCCCTCACCCATTCGTCGTGCTGTAGGAAAAAGCACCCTCACGGCTATTCACTCTGGATTACTCTTAGGAGCTCGTGGTCTAGTTCAAGAGGTTGTAACACGGGTAACAAAAGAAAATTTCAAAAATAAAAGACCATGTGTGATCGCAACTGGGACAGATGCCAAACTTGTTGCGCAAGGAACTCAACTTTTTGACCATATCAATACTACCCTTACTCTAGAGGGTTTGCGGGAAGTAGGATGTCGTATTACAAGTTGATGTTAAGATAAGCACGAAATAGCTAGCCCGGATATTTAAAGTCAAAAAATCTTCTGTCTGTACCCTATTGATCCATGAATGTAGGCTGTAATGAATGTCTACGGTTCCCTTTGTTCATCTGCATCTTCATAGCGAGTATTCCATGCTGGATGGGGCCATTCGTATTGATGATCTTATTGCTAAGGCTCATGCATGCAATATGCCTGCTGTGGCACTCACCGATCACGGAAATCTTTTTGGAGCTATTGAATTTTATCAAAAAGCCACTGAAGCCGGAATCAAGCCAATCATCGGGTGCGAAATTTATGTAGCTCCAGGATCGATGTATGAAAAAAAGGGTGGCAATCATGGAAAAGAGAGTGCCTATCATTTGACTCTCTTAGCCATGAATGATACAGGCTATCACAATCTTATTAAGCTGAGCACAGCGGCACACCTAGAAGGTTTCTACTATAAACCACGCGTTGATAAAAAACTCCTTACCCAGCATGCCGAGGGCCTCATTGCGCTCAGTGGATGCTTAAAAGGAGAAATTAATGTTGCTTTAACTAGCGGAGATTTCGAAAAAGCATCAACCCTTACTCAAGAATATCGTACTATTTTTGGAAAAGAAAATTTCTTTATTGAATTAAGCGATCATGGGATTGAAGCACAACGTCACAATCGTCCCTTGTTAATCGAACTTGCCAAAAAATTTGAATTAGGACTCGTCGCCACTAATGATGTCCACTTTCTCGAACGCGCCCATCATGAAGCCCACGATGTCATGATTTGCATTGGTACAGGGGCTATGGTAGCTGATGAAAAAAGGATGCACTATGTTCCGGAACTCTACTTTAAATCAGGTGAGGAAATGGCAGCTCTCTTTGCCGATTGTCCTGATGCAATTAGCAACACCCTCACTATTGCTGAGCGTTGTAACCTGACCATCGAATTTGGACATTCTAAGTACCCAGATTACAAACCACCTGAAGGAAAAACTCGAGAAGGCTTTCTACGTGAGCTTTCTGAAGAGGGGATGCAGCGACGCTATGGGGATCGTATACAGTCGGATGGAGAGCTGCGCCAGCGACTTGACTATGAACTCTCTATTCTAGAAAAAACTGGCTTTGTGAGTTACTTCCTCATTGTTTGGGATTTTATTCATTATGCAAAAACACATGGCATTCCTGTTGGCCCTGGACGTGGATCTGCAGCTGGATCCCTAGTCGCCTATGTTCTTGGGATTACAGACCTTGACCCACTACGATATGGATTGATTTTTGAACGTTTCCTCAACCCGGATCGTATTAGCCCTCCCGATATCGATATTGATTTTTGCCAGAACCGTCGAGGTGAAGTTATCGACTATGTTCGCAATAAGTATGGGGAGCGTGCTGTTTCCCAAATCATCACTTTTGGCACAATGGGTGCTAAGAGCGTTGTTCGTGATGTAGGACGTGTTTTAGGGTGGAGCTACAGCGACGCAGATCGTATTGCAAAAATGATCCCTAATGAACTTAACATTACTCTCAATGGTGTTGATAAAAAAGGGAAACATGAACCAGGTGCAATAGATAAAAATTCAGATTTAAAAATAGCAGTAGAACAAGAACAATCGACAAGCCAGCTCTGGAACTACGCAACTATTTTAGAAGGGATCACGCGCAATAGTGGCGTTCATGCAGCTGGAATCGTAATCGCCGACCGGGATCTTTCTGACTATATTCCGCTGACTCGAGGTAATGATGGTGGAATCGTAAGCCAATATTCCATGGCTCCCCTTACCGACTTAGGTCTTCTTAAAATGGATTTTTTGGGACTTACGACACTTACTGTGATGAGTGATGCTGTAAAACTCATTCATCAAAAGAATCCTACATTTTCTTTAGAAAATATTCCCATAGATGATCCAGTAACCTTCGCCCTTCTTAATCGAGGCGAATCCGTTGGCCTCTTCCAGCTCGAGTCAGGGGGAATGACGAGTGTCGCCAAACGTCTTCAAATAGATCGTTTTGAAGACCTCATTGCACTAATTGCACTCTATCGTCCAGGCCCAATGCAGTTCATTGATGAGTATATTGAACGAAAAAAAGGGACAAAAAAAATGAGCTATGCTCAACCGCTACTAGAAACAATTTGCTCCGAAACTTACGGAATCATTGTGTATCAAGAGCAGGTGCAACAAGCGGCTAATATTCTTGCTGGTTACACCCTTGGCCAGGCAGACCTCTTACGTCGTGCCATGGGTAAAAAAGATAAAGAAAAGATGGCCAAAGAACGCCTCACTTTTGTTGAGGGATGTAAGCGGCTCAATAACATTCCAGAGAAGCAGGCAAATGCCATTTTTGATTTCTTAGAAAAATTTGCGGAATATGGTTTTAACAAAAGCCACAGTGCTGCCTATGCGCTGATTTCCTATCAGACAGCCTATCTCAAGGCAAATTATACTATTGAATTCATGGCTGGACTCCTCAGTAATGCTGTCAACAATACTGAGAAGATTACGACTTTTGTGGCCGACTGCACTCGCATGGAAATTACAATTCTTCCACCGAACATCAATAAGAGCGGACTCACCTTTTTGCCTGAAGAGGAGAAAAAAGCACGTGGCATTCGATTCGGCCTTGCTGCTGTCAAGAATGTAGGTGCTGCTGCCATGGCCTCAGCTATTGCAGAACGTGAAGCACATGGTCCTTTTAAATCACTCGAGGATTTTTGCTCGCGACTCGATACACGCAGTGTGAACAAAAAGATCCTTGAGAGTTTAGTCAAAGCTGGTGCTTTTGATTTTGACGGACGTCATCGAGCTGAACTCTTTGAAGCTATTGAACCTGCTATTGCCTCAGCTGCCTCAATTCAACGAGATCGAGCCTCGGGACAGGTTTCACTTTTTGACAGCTTAGAATCCTTCGCTCCATCGCAAACACAAAACACCACTCATTCCAAACCCCAAGCCATACCTTGGCCTAGAGCTATTCAGCTTTCATACGAAAAAGAACTTCTTGGGTTCTATGTCACCGGTCATCCTCTAGAGGATTATGAAGGGACATTAGAGAAGGAAAAATTGACTCCACTTATTCATCTTCAAGAATCAACAGAACCACTCAAAGAAAAAGTAGCAGGCATCATTTCTACGGTAGAAAAAAAGTTCACAAAGAAGGAAGGGAAAGCATTTGGAATTATTGCCCTAGAGGATTATAGCGGCAACATTGAAATGACCGTCTGGAATGAAGCTTTCACCGAACACGAAAAGCTTCTAAAGCCAGGAACAGTAGTCTCGTGTGTCTTAAAAATTATTCCACGGGAGGGCATGGTAAGAGCCATCGGTTCAGACTTCAAACTGCTCCAACCTCTACTTTCGAAAAAACCATTAAAAATCAAACTCGATCGCACAAAATTAAATTTAGAAAACCTCACAAGTATTAGAACAATTCTAAAACAACACCATGGTACTCGTTCTTTGATTTTAGAAATAGTCCATCCTGACGGAAGTATTGTTCCATTAAAAACAGGAGCTCATTTTCGTGTGGATGACGAAAACTCTCTTAAAAAAGCACTTCTAAAATTCTTGTACACTAGCCCGGATATTTCATACTGATCGTAAGGAGGGAGCTGCGAAGGCTAACGGGGCACCGCCGGCGGTCGGGAGTGAGCGAGTCAACGCAGACACGTAATTTGACGACGGCTGTATAAGTACATACTTCCCAAGTCACAATGGGAGTCTAACGCCGCATCCATGTGATTTCATGGTCTCCGCAGTAGATCGGTGTGAAATACACTAACTTCATGGTGCGCGATGGCAGGTTCGAACTGCCGACCCCTACAGTGTCAGTGTAGTGCTCTACCGCTGAGCTAACCGCGCAAATAAAATTAACCCGAAGTTTCTCTCTATCCACAAAGAGAGCTTCATGGATGCCGCGTTTGACTCGCTAGCCTCCATTCTTCTCGCTCATTGAATACTACCAAAGCAATCTGCCTGATGGCTTCTTAATTAGTGATGGTACGATCAGCATAAAATATCAGGACTGCATATTTTAATTAGGAGTCTGAGGGTAATGATCAAAACTCCATGAGGCAATATTTTTTTAAAAGAGTCTTCCTTTTCATTTCCTAACAGTTCAGCATTTCTTGTCTTAGCAAACCTAGTAAAAAGTATGCAACGACACAGAAAAGTATCACTCCTAAGCGCTACGGCTATCAGTGCTACTGCCATGATCGGATCTGGATGGCTATTTAGCGCACAACTTAATGCACGACTTGCAGGTAATTATGCTTTTTTAGCATGGTTTTTGGCAGCTTTACTTGTTTTAGCTGTAGGACTCTGCCTAGCTCATGTTGTTGCTATTTATCCAGTAAGAGGAGCCACCACACGCTCTAGCTCATTATCACACAATGCCATTTTTGGAATGCCCTTTGCATTCGCAAACTGGTTTGGCCTAATCATCTCAGTACCAACTGAAGCACAGGCAACCACCGAGTATCTTTCAGCCTATATAAAAAATGAGATACTGATGAATAATAATGGTCTGACCTATAATGGAAAATTATTTGCTATGGTGATTTTACTTTTCTATTTGATGGTCAACTTTTATGGAGTTCGACTCCTCTCTAAAGTCAACAATACAATCACAGCTCTAAAAATTTTCACTCCTCTTTTTGCTATCACTCTTTTTTTAATTACACGCTTTGACAAAAGCAATTTTTCACTAGCAAGTAACACCATCTACAACTCTGGTTCAGCGATCAATGCCATTTTAGGAGCAGGTCTTATTTACTCGTATAATGGATTTCAACTGGCAGCTGCTTTTGCTAGTGAGGTTAAAAATCCAAGAAAAAACATCCCTTTATCGATGATCTGTTCTGTTTTGTTGATCATGTTTGTCTATATGGCTCTGCAATTTTCATTTATGGGTGCTGTACCAAAAGTGTTTCTATCGCAAGGTTGGGCTGGACTTAATTTTCATTCGCCTTTGATGAATTTAGCACTAATCCTAGGCCTCAACTTCTTAGCCCTACTTCTAACAGCAGATAGTCTTGTTAGCCCAACAGGCACTGGCTATGCCTATCTGGGAGCCTCATCTCGCATGTTCTATGCCATGGCAGCTGAAGGACAAATGCCTAAATGGACTATCTCAAAATTGAATCCTGTATACAATATTTGCAGACGATCCTTACTTATTAACTGGGTTTTGGTCGCTATTGTTTTATGGAATTCTCAAAGTTGGGCAACGCTCATGCTGATTGTTTCTGGATACTATATTCTCGGTTACATGGCTGCTCCTATAAGCATGGGAGCGTTAAAGCCAAAACTACGGTATTTCGGTGCCTGCGTATTTATTCCACTCTCTATGATTCTAGGGACTATACCCAAGCATGATCTCCTAATAATGAACCTCTCACTTGTTATCGTGATGAGTATTTATGGAACCATTCAGTTAACAAGAAAAACGAGCCTTAAGACATTAATAATTTTAACAGGTCCATTCATGATGTATCTATGGTTGATCTATTTTGATCAAAGACCACTCTACGTTGCTTCCGTTGCTCTTCTATTCTACTTTTTCATTACTACTCCAAGCTATGTACGCTTCTGTAAAGAGAATGCTACTAACAAGGTTTCTCTTGAAGAGGAGTTCATTCATTAGAGCAACTTAAAAAGAAGTGATAGCAGGGTATGGTTGCCCATCAGCCTTCACGGCCTCCTCCTCACGATCAGTATGAAATATCCGGGTTAGTGGAAAAAAACCCATCCAATGAGAAACAAGATAGGAGCTAAAATTGGTAACGAATAGCACAAGATATAATGCACAAAATTTGGCATACGAATCTCTGCATCTTCCGCGATACTTTTTACCATAAAGTTAGGACCATTACCAATGTAGGTAGTTGCTCCAAAGAAAACCGCTCCAAGAGCAATCGCAGTAAGAAATTGTGGATTGTTCATGGCAACATAGGCGACATCATTGACTTTCTCTATACTCATTCCATTCATTCCTAAATGGAGTTGAAGCAATGCCAGGTAGGTAGGTGCATTATCCAGGCAGGTGGAAAGAAATCCTGTTAAATAATAAAAATGGATGGGTTTTAGCGCGGGATAAGAAGAAGTGAGAGATACTCTTTCTTCAAGGTAATCAAGAACAGGGACCATTGTGGCAAATATACCAAAGAAAAGCCATGCAACCTCTTCTATAGGATGAAATGTAAATTTATTTGCTACAAAAATATTTTTTGAAGTTAACAAATAAGAACTCAAAGCAGCTAGAATCATCATTATTTCTCTCCATGGAGAAGGAAGAAAAACCGCTCCAATAATTATTGCTAAAAAGAAAAGATTGAATAGACCCTTAAAAGTCCAAGCCTCGTTATATGTTTCAAAAGTACGAACCGAGAGAGGTGCTTTCAGAAAATTTTTTCTGTCTAGAAAATAAAAAATGGCTGCAAGTAAACTCATGGAAAGCAGCCAAGCAAACCAAAGATGTTGAAAAAGCCAAAAAAAAGGGACTCCACGAAGATATCCTAAAAAGAGAGGGGGATCCCCAATAGGACTCAAACATCCACCAATATTGCTAATCATAAAAATGAAAAATATAATATGAAATGCAGTAATGCGATAACGGTTACTATGAATCCAAGGCCGAATCAGAAGCATGGAGGCTCCTGTGGTTCCAATGAAAACTGCCATGATGGAACCTACTATTAAAAAAATAGTGTTTCTCAGTGGGGTTGCTTCACCCTGAACACGTAAATAAATTCCCCCAGTAACCAAAAAAAGTGATCCAATAAGAACGATAAAACTAAAATACTCACTCAAAAGAATACACAACCGTGGAACATCATGTCGTACCAGGAGATAATAGAGAATAATGATACCCGCTAAAAAGAACGAAACCTTTTTAAAATGTAAGTTCCACCAAGTGCTATGTACAAAGGGCATAAATGCTACAGCTAGGAGCATAATGACAAAAGGAATCATAACGATGAGATCAGTATTCATTCCTTGATACTGAAAAGATTTTTGGAGATATGACAGTTTAAAGTTTTAAAAGAAATATGGAACTTATAGCCTCAACCTCTTAACTCGGATATTTCATACTGATCGTGACGAGGAGGTCGCGAAGGCTGATGGGACCAGGCGAGCGATGAAGTCTGATAATTGCTGTGTGTACAGACTGCTCGAGGAAGACTTCGAGATCAACGTACTATCCACCTAGCTTCTCGGTCTCCGCAGGTGATTGGTATGAAATATCCACATTTATTCGATTTTATTTTCTCATTGTGAAGCATTCTCTATTCCTCTTTTATCTTCGTTATTTCATCATCAGCATCATCGCTTTATTAATGATGAGCTGCGCTTCTGTAAGCGTGAATAATATTCAACCTAGTAGCATGCATCCAACAAAACTCCCTGAACGGATTTATGTTGAAAAAGTTGAAGCTCCAACGCTCCACTTTCAGGTGAATCGAAAAGGAAAAGAGCTTGTTAAGCTCATTGAAAGTGAGCGAACTCAATTTGCAGATGATTTGATCCTTCGCCTCAATAAACATATTGCTCCTGCCGTTCTTTTGGAACCTGGAGAAAAACCACCTAATGGAAATTTCTGGTTACTCAAAGGCTCTTTTGAATCTGTCCAGGAAGGGAGCCGACTCTTACGAGCAGGAATTGGATTAGGATTAGGTAAAACAAAAATGGAAACAAATATTCAACTTATCGATCTTTCCCAACAATCAGATCAACCTATTTTGTTAAGTATAAAAACAACAGGAGGTTCGGGAATAGCTCCTGGAGCTGCTGCTGCATTCACTCCCATTGGTCCCTTTGTTCTCTCCAATGTTCTTATTAATGCAGGAGGTTCTGTAGGGGGAGCCATGGGTAGTGGTGTTTCTATAGATCGCCGTCGTACAGCACGTGAAATTGTTGCCACTATCTCTGAGTACTGTGTTCAAAACGGGCTCGTCTCTAAAAAAAGAGGCCTTCATCCTAAACGATTAGGAAAAATTCCACAGTTCCTAAATTAGTTAGAGAAAATATGTTGACCAAGAATATTGATGTGAATGGTACAGCTTCTTGGAATGATGAAATCTGAGTGAATTTTATGAACAGCAGATAGTGCTCATTTTTTTCATGAAGCTTGTACTTATAACCTCTGATGTTTTTTCAAGATTGGTACTGTTCTTTGTATTTTTAGTGATGTTGTTTGTGAGCCAATCACTCAAAGCAGAGCCCCTCTCCCCAGTCCTTAATAACGATGATCCCAATCCCTTGTTTCATATAAATCAGCTTCAGATGCCGGAAAGCAATCTGGATGCTGGTTTAGAAACAACGCCTGATCAAAATCAATCTATTCGCAAGTTTCAACCATGGTTGGAAAAGAATAATGCTACAGGAGATTGGTTTGGGGTAAGAGATACCCTTTCAAAAGAAGGAATCGATCTCGGTTTTTCCTTCATTAATGAAGTTTGGGGAAACACAACAGGAGGAATGAAAACGGGGAGTGTTTACGCTTCTGTTCTTCAGTTGGCAACAACGGTTAATTTAGAAAAAATCATTCATTGGAAAGGTGGCACCTTTTACTCACGTTGGCTTTATCTAGATGGCCAAGACCCATCAGTAAATTTAGTAGGTGATATATTTGGGGTCTCTAGTATTACCGGTTATAGCACCATTAGAAATATTGAGCTCTGGCTCGAGCAAACATTTTTTGATGATAAAATTTCTCTGCGTGTAGGCCAGATGGATGCTGATTCGGAATTTGTCATTTCTGACTATGCAGCTCTCTTCCTCAACAACACGCTTGGATGGCCTGCATTCATCTTTACCAGTATTCCAAATGGAGGGCCTGGCTACCCAGTTGGGGCTCCCGGAGTACGTCTCAAGTTGGAACCGAATGATCAATTTTCCTTTAAAGCAGCTCTCTTTCAGGGAAATGTCTACCCACAAAATGTGAATAACCACGGTTTTGATTGGAACCTGAATTCAAACCAAGGATATCTTTATCTTACAGAAGCAGCCTATCGTTATCACTGCACCTTACCCGGAAAAATCAAAGCAGGTGCTTGGTTTAGCTCTTCTACATTTACTAATTTTAGTAACCCAAATGATTCGTTTCCTGGAAACTACGGTATCTATGGAATCATTGATCAAAAGGTTTATTGTCCCAATCAAAACGTTCACCAAAGTGATTCAAAACCTAATGATATAAAAATTACTGAGGTCAAGAGTGATCAAGGTCTTGGAGTTTTTCATCGTATTGCTTTTGAACCAGGTGATCGCAATATTTTCAACTTTTACTGCGATTCGGGTTTGAACTACAAAGGAATTATTCCTACCAGAAATCAAGATCTCCTTGGTCTTGCATTTGTTTATGGTTTACTCAGCAATCAAGGGATTAGCACCATACAACAAAACAAAGGAACCTCTCCTGCAAATACAGCTTTTGACATAGAACTTACCTATCAGGCTCAACTCACTCCATGGTTCACGGTTCAACCTGATATACAATACGTCATTCATCCTGGAGTCACTCAAGCATATCCCAATGCCTTTGTGGTTGGAATGAGAGCAAGCATGACTTTTTAAACCTGAATATTTTAAATTGACGTATTATCGGGCAACGCTTCAAAACGTATTCGTATACGGTGGGAGAAGTATTGTGATGCCGAGCTATATGAGTCCCCATCGCCTAAGTCAAAATATGACTCTAACGCAGTATCCGTCTAATTTTCCCATCTTCGCAATAGGTCGGTATGAAATATTCGGGTTAATTTAGTATCTTTTCAAGAGATACATCTGTGGGAGCGCCCAATCCAATCGCTTTTTGATAGTGGGATTTTGCTATCTCTTTTGCTGGAGGCATACTCGTTGCATAAATCACAGCTAAGTTAAAATGAGCATCAGCATATTGTGGATTAATCTCCAAAGCCTTCATGATTTCACTTTCACCAGCTTTTCCCTTACCCGATGCTGCGAGTACAATTCCCAAGTAATTATGCGCTGTAAAATCTTGATCATTAATCGCGATAGCTTCCCTTAAATCCTTCTCTGCCTCACTCATTTTTTCTTGACGATATTCCACAATTCCAAGCGTCGTGAGTGCAAAAGATTTTTTATGATCTAATGCTACAGCCTTTTTTAGTACAGATTCAGCCTCAGCCATTTTACCAAGTTGAAATTGAACCACACCTAAATTAGAAAGTGTTAAGTAGTCATCAGGGGAGATTGTGATTGCATCCTGGAATTTTTTTTCTGCTTCAAAATAGTTGTGATGCTCAAACTCTTCTTTCGCAGCAGCAATTAATTCACGATGTTTTTGTGAAGTTTCAGCATTATTTTTTCCATTTACAGGACCAACATTATTAGAACTGTGATCAGCACTTTTATCTTCTTGAGTGATATTAGAAGTCGCTGAAGGAGAATTCTGTGAGTGAGCTGACTCTTCTTTTAAATTCGAATGGTCTTCTTTTTTAGTAGCAACTGCTGCGAGCATTAAGAAATCATCATTCTCTTCTTCTTCAGTTACCGAAGAAGTGGGTAGCGTAGGAACATCTTTGAATAGAGCTTTTTCATCGGGAGTCAGCTTCATAGGTTTTGCTAATCTTTTTAGCTCATTGGATAGGGTCACAGAATTCACTTTAAGTTTTTGGAGGTCATCGGTGATAAGTTTTTTGATTTGCTGTCGTTTTGCTTCTGCTTTCAATGCACGAATAACAATGCCTTTGAGTAATTGATTTTCAACAATAGCATTCTCGTCTATCTGATAAGGATCTTCTTTTTTCTGAATCGCTAAGAGCTCTTCACTTTTACTATCCAATTGTTTTTTGAGCTCGCTATAATGATCATCCTTGAGGTGCACCTCTTCCTGCAGAACTGATATTTTCTGAGTTGCAGTAGCAAGATCTTTGAGGAGCTTTTCAGAATTAAGACGCTCAAAGGCCAGTTCTTTTTCTTTTGCGTTCAAAATTTGATCATTTTCTGGCTTCGCTTTCTCTAATTCAGTAATTTTCTTTTCTTGATCTATTAATTTCAGGGAACTCTCCTGGAGTTCTTTTTTATAGTGAGCGATCTCTTCCTCCATTGCATCTTGATGCAGTAAATTATTCTCTAGTTTTTTTATTTTTTCATTTGCCTCAGAGAGTTTTTTTTCAATTTCTATTTTTTTAGTTTCTAACACCTGGTACTCGCATTGTGCTGTTTGAGCAACCTCCTTCAGGTGATTAGAATTTTCCTGTTGATCCTTATTCATTGCACTAATCTGTGCTTGTAAAGAGGCATCATCAGCACGAAGGTTATCGAGCTGGATACGCAAAGCACTTGCTTCCTTTGCTTGTTTTTCAGATTGAGTCAGTGATGCATTAGCTTCTAAAAGTTGTTTTTTAAGCGTACTGTTCAGCTCACTGGTTGCTTTATACTCACTCTGAGAGATAAGAAGTTTCTGGTGCAGCAAAGCAGCATTATTTTTTTCTTTGTTCACCTCTAATTGCAAATCCTCTAAATGTTGCCTTGCACCCATTGCTGCAGTAAGCGAAGCCTCTGCTTGATTTAAGTGATCTTGCAATTGTTTGTTTTCCTCTAAAACAATCTCTTGCTCCGCTGTAAGAGCATCTAATTTGCTTTCTAATGTTCTTACAGATTGCTGTAGTGCCTCTTCGCGCTGCATTCCACGTAGATTTGCTTTTGAAAGATCAGTCTTTAAATCGGAAACTTGCCGTTCTGTTTTCTCTAGCTGAGACTTCATGTCGATAATAACAACCTTAGAGTGATCAAGTTCAATGGTTTTATCATGGAGATTTTGCAGCACTTTTTTGAGCTCTAATTCTGATTTTTGAAGCTGTTGTTGAAGTTGAGCAATTTGAGGATTAGGAAGATTTTTTTTTGTTGAAGGAGGGGTAATGGAGATACTAGGGCCTTCCTTTAAGTTCTGTTCTTCTTTAGTGTCAGAAATACTCTTGCCGGAGGGCTTGTAGTTATTGGCAGGCCCCTCTTGGAAAGGGGTTTTTTCAAAGGACTCATCATGGTCCGAGGTTGTTTGGTGCACAGTAGCGTTGAGACGTGCAAGACTATCCCTTACTTTATGCAACCGATAATCAACAACAGGCTGTTGCCAGTCGGGATTATTAGTGCTTAGAGCCTTGAGGATACCTTCTGAATATTGATATTTCGTAATGGCTTCACTCTGTTTTCCAGCACGCTCAAGACGCTCTGCCTGCTGAAAGTTTTGGTAGGCAATAAGAAATTCTTGAGCAGGATCACCGGAGTTTTCTGACCTAAGAGAACTTAATAAACAAAAGGGAAGAAAAAGAAGCGCTAGAAACCTAATGAAGAAACATTTTTTGTTACAGATTCCAAAAAAATAATTTCTAATCTCAGTTGAAAAATACATTTGGTCATTATTACCTCATTGTAAGATTAAGTGCAATTATCAATCGCAATTGTCTGGCTTTGGCTCTTACCTCAGTGAAACAATTTAGTCTGGATATTTCATACCGATCGTAACAATGAGGCCACAAAGGCAGATGGGGCACCACCGGCGGTCGGGAGACCGCGGTGGAGACTTGCCTTTAGGCAGCACTAAAAGGGGCGAGACGAGCGGGAGCGAGCGAGTCAACGAAGGAGATGGATTGCGACGACGGCTGTATGTTTCATACTGCCCGAGGAGCAATTCGAAGCTGACGCAGTATCCATCAGGTGTTCGCAAGCTGCAGCAGAATCGGTATGAAATAAGCGGGTTAGAGCAAGCGAGTCAACGCAGGCAAGCATTGAGATGCTGGTCATAGTCTACATACATCCCGAGCCAGAATGTTATTCTAAAGCATGATCCATCAGCCTTAGCAATCTTCTCATCACAATCAGTATGAAATATCCGAGTTAAACGTCTTTCGGCTCCAGGAAACCTTCGAGTTGGCGAAGGCGTGTTGGATGGCGCATTTTGCGAAGAGCCTTTGCTTCTATCTGTCGAATACGTTCACGCGTCACCTTAAATTGTTTTCCAACTTCTTCTAACGTTCGTGAGTATCCATCAACGAGACCAAAACGCTGTTCTAATACTTGGCGCTCACGCTCTGTTAATGAATCTAGAACATCTTTAATTTTATCCTTGAGTAGTACAATTGCTGCCATATCAGCAGGGTTCTCTGCTGATTTATCCTCAATGAAATCACCAAAACTTGTATCATCACTATCACCAACAGGTGCCTGCAGTGAGATAGGCTGTTGGGCCATTTTAAGAACAGCTCGAACACGCTCTACAGGAAGCTGGATTTCATCTGCAATTTCTTCAGGGGTTGGCTCACGACCATATTCTTGAACAAGCTGCTTTTGCACTCGTATCAATTTATTAATCGTTTCAATCATATGCACAGGAATACGAATAGTACGTGCCTGATCTGCAATAGAACGAGTAATCGCTTGACGAATCCACCATGTTGCATAGGTAGAAAATTTATACCCGCGACGGTACTCGAATTTTTCTACAGCCTTCATGAGCCCCATGTTTCCTTCTTGAATCAAATCAAGGAATGAAAGACCTCTGTTTGTATATTTTTTTGCAATAGAAATAACAAGACGAAGGTTTGCTTCGACCATTTCTGTCTTAGCACGCAAGGCAGAACGAAAATGTTTCTTAAGATCTCGATGCTGCAGTTCAAAGTGCTCCGTTGACATCCAGTTGCGATGATGATGTTCCTCTCGTTGAGCAACAATAGCCTGAATCAAACGACGCGATGTGGGGCTCGGTGTTTTAATATGGTTTTCATGCTCTAGACGCAATTCCTGCAACAAACGAATGTGGTCGTCCGCTACGGTAACAAAATCTTCAGTGATCTTCTGTTTGAAATAAAACCGAGGGTAAAGTTTGTTAATTTCCTCAATCTGTTTTTCCATTTCCTTGATGTCTTTAGGAGGTGGATCTTTTTTGGCATTAATTTTTTTGCTGTAAATGAGCGAGGTCTCAGAAGCAAGGCGTTGGAGCTGTTGACACAAACGAGGTAGTGTTTTTAAATAGCGTTCGCGACTTTCAATTTTTTTATCGAGAATCACGCGATCAAAGCGCTCTCGAGCATCCAGTAGCCGTTGTGCTAAATCAATATGTGCATGGGCCACAAAGCCGAATTGGTAGAGAACATTTTGCATTTCTGTTTGTGCCTGTTCAATACGTTTGGAAATTTCTACTTCTTGCTCACGTGTAAGAAGGGGAACTTGCCCCATCTGTTTTAGATACATGCGTACAGGATCATCTAAAATATCAAGACGCCCATCCGATTTTTCATCCTTGTCGTCCTTGTCATCATCATCATCCGATTTCTTGATCTCTTTGACACGATCAACATCAGAGGAATCAATAATATCTATTTCTACAATGCGAAGTTGGGTCAAAATGGATTCAACTGTTTCGGGATTATTCATTCCCGTTGGCAGATGTTCCTCGAGATCTTCAAAGGTTATATATCCTTGCTCCTTTGCTAATTTCAGGAGCTCACGGACTTTTTCTTGTAGCAGCTTTTGAGCTTCTGCAGGGTTTTTAGGAGCAGCATCGCTCTTAATAAAAAGAGCTTTTACTTCAGAGTTTGAATGAGTAAAAGCCTCTTCTAACGGTTTCTTTTCTTTAACTGTTTTATCAGTGGGCTTTTTTTCGACTGAAGAATGACCCTTTTTTTCTTCCTGATGTACCACGAATGGCTTTAATGCACTTTTTTTAGACGAGACTTTTAGGGGAGGTAATTTTTTTTTGGAAACTTTTTTGACCACTTGTAAGGTTGGTTTCTTTGTAACCTTAGTGGATCGTGGCAAGGGTTTCTTTGGAGATATCTTCTTTTTAGAAGCTGGAGAGACTTTTTTAGGGCTCACTGGTTTTTTGAGAGCCGGTAGCAGCTTCTTAGATAGAGGCTTCTTTATAGGAATCATTTTTTTTGTGATAACTTTTGAAACACTACTTTTTTTCACCACTTGCTTTTTTAATGAGGGACTTTTTCCTTTGAGTGAGGCTAGTGGCTTAGGCGATGAGGAAGATTTCTTTTTAGTCACTGATTTATAAACTGTAAAAAATGGAAAGAATGAAAGGGCGAAAAATGATTCTCAATTAATATACTCGCTTTCGTTGGAAAAACTAGCCCCTATATCCATTTTCATTAAATTGGCTTGCGAGGCACAGTACGCTCGCGTATGAAGCACTGCAGGTCAAGGATTTCTTTCTGAAGCAACAGGATTTGCTCTGAAGAGATTCCTGGCTTTCTCAATTGAACAGTTGCCTCCGTTTGTTGACGCTTCCAATAGGCAATCTGCAATCCAGACCAAATATCTTGTGCGGTGCTTAAAGGATCAGAAACTGTTTTTTCAAGATCCCATGAGGAGACAAGGTGTTGTAGAGAAAGAGAAAGTGATGGAAGTAGGACTGCCATTGGTTGAGAAGAAGAAGAAAAATCGACTGTAAGCAATTCCTCAAGCACTTCTAATTCTGCATGAAGCTCGTGCGGCATCGGTGATTTCTGTTCACACAACCATGCCCGTACTTCTGGATGTACAAGGGCCAGACGACATAAAAGTTCCGTGCCAGCAGAAATTTTGGAATGACTGCTATTTTCTGTTGATTCTACAGATTCCGCAGTAGCTACCAAAGAACTGGGTACTGCAGCGAGTAATGCTGAACTAGAAATTCCAAGCCTCATGGCTACATGGGCACTTGTTGTCTCTCTTAAAGATGCACTGGGTAATATGGCTAAGTAGCCAGCAATTTGCTTTGCCAAAGCCGCGCTACGATGAGGACTTATTGGAAACCCAGCCTCTCTTTGAACTCGATGGATCATAAAGTCAAAAACGTCTTCCGCTCCTGCAAGAAGCTTTTGAAAAGTCACTATTCCCTCTTTTTGGATCATCGAATCTGGATCCTCACCTGAGGGTAACTCTGCAACACGCACTTCAAAACCGTTGGCTAATAAAGCTGGCAAAGAACGCTCCACTGCATTCCTTCCAGCAGTATCTGAATCAAAACAAAGAATTACCTTCTCCACAAATCGTCGCAACAATCGAGCTTGATCCGTTGTAAAAGCTGTTCCTTGGGGGGCAACTACATTGTGACACCCATGCTCAAAAGCAGAAATAAGATCTATTTGCCCCTCCATAACAATCGCTTCTCCGGATTGAATGAGAGCTCTCTTACTTTTATCAACTCCAAAGAGAATTTTTCCTTTTCTGAAAAGGGTTGTTTCAGGTGAATTGACATACTTGGCCTCCTGAGATTCCTCCGATAATATACGACCGCTAAAACCAATAACATCTCCATAATCATTACGAATAGGAAACATCAAGCGATGACGAAAGCGATCATACGTCTCTTGAGAGTTACGTTCTAAAAGCAATCCTGCTGCCACGAGCTCTGCATTACGAAATCCGGCTGCTATACCCCATTTTTTCACCCCATCCCAGCTAGCTGGTGCATATCCAAGCTGCCAAGATACTGCCATCTCTTTAGAGAATCCACGACTTTTTAAATAGGTACGTGCCGGAGCAGCAGCAGGAGAACGCAGTAGCTGATGGTGATACCAAAGTGCAACTTGACGATGGAGATCCAAGAGCCTTCCTCGCTCATTACGCTGGGTGATGTCCTGAGGACTCGATTCCTCTACTAAAGCTATTCCTGAACGCTCTGCTAGACGCCTTACTGCCATAGGGAAGTCGACATGCTCATAATCCATGACAAATCGAAACACTCCACCACCAACACCACAGCCAAAGCAATGGAATGTTTGGCGCGTAGGATTTACATAAAACGAAGGACTTTTTTCATCATGAAAAGGACATAGTGCCCGAAAGTTTACTCCAGCACGCTTCAACGGAAAATAGGACCCAATCACATGGACGATATCGCTTGCAGCAGCCACTCGCTCAATACTTTCTTGGGAAATTTTCATGAAGTAATCTAAAATGAACGATCCTATCATCCACTTCATCAGGTTTCAACAACAGCCCTCTTTAAGAAATGTTGCTAGCCCGGATATTTCATACTGATCGTGACGAGGAGATCACGAAAGCTTATAGGGAAAGACTTCGAGATCAACGCAGCATCCATCAGGTGTTCGCAAGCCGCAGCAGAATCGGTATGAAATATCCGGGCTAGTCTGAAATATAGAGCTTAGAATCTTGATTTGCTCTAAATCGATTGAAATTCCCCTCTCGATCTACCCAAATTAATTCTCCTCGAGGATTTTTATCGGTAACATATTTTTCTGCTAACCTCCATTGAAAGCGCCGATTAGCTTTAAAAAGGGTATTCTCCTTGGCCTTCTTTCCTAGTGTTTTTGGAGAACTTCTTGTAAGCCCCAATCCCTCTTCCTCATCTAAACCGAATAACCCTTTATCTTTAAAAGAATATTTTTTGGATAAATTGGGATACGCAAGAGGAACATAGCCGGCTATGTTTTTCGATTCAATAACACCCTCAAAGAGAATTTCATCATTTTTTCTTTCAACAGCCGATATCTTTCCGATTTCTCGATGCGTTCTGAGCTGTTCAATATCAGCTTTTGTTCTTGCTGCATATTCGTTTGCCTCATGCACAATAACTGTAGTCACACCAATAAGACGGTGCTTTGGTTTTTTGTTTTCAGAATATTGAGGTAATAACAAAGCCTTATCTTTGGGATGATCGGCATAAACGGGGCTGACTTTAGTATCTTTTGAAGTTGAAATGATGGGATTCCCATATTCAGGACTGACCTCCTGAACTGCCCTGGAAAAATGGGTTGGTGATTTATAAGTTTTCACATAGCTAGAGTCCTTTATCTTGTGCGCGGTGTTGAGTTGGGAGAATGCTTCAGCCCTCTCCTCTTTCCCTGGATATTTTCTTTCTATTTCTTTAACTGCTATTGAGCGGAAAGGAATGGGATGATTGGAAACAACGCTATCAACTGCTTTTTTAACATAACTTCTTCTAGCACGATTTGTCTTAAAATAACTGAGATAATCGCCACGGAAATTTGCTATATAAAATTTCCCAGGATTTGCTTTCATTTCCTCCTCTGTAATTTCCTCGGTTCCATCTTGGTTAATGGCGTAGTTCTTTGGTTTAATGTGCTTCACCTGGTGTGCTACTTTTCGCATTAATGTTTTTGCTCCATATTCACTATCACTCGAATCGGGACTACTATCGCTTTCCGCCGAGAGATCTATTTTGTGCATATCCAAAATCATTCCTGAAACAGCATTGTCCGATGAGTCAGAATTTTCCACATCACGATCTGGGGTGTTAGGAAAGAGTCGTCTTGATATCAATGGAATAGCCACATCAGAACCCTCCTCGTTTGGTAACAAAGGAGAAGCAGCTAATCGAGCAGGATAAGTATGATTGAGAACTGCATCCGATGTCTCGAAAAGTTCCTGATTATTCCATTGATGAGTAGAAGGGAGATGGCTATCGCCTTCTTCCTGAAGCAAAGATGTTGTTAGTACCGCATTTCCTGCTTCTTGAATTACCTCAACGTGATCGTAATGATTATCCCTGCACTTTTGAATCGAATGATTTGCTGCGGTCCCAAAAAAAAGGCAGGCAAGACCAATGAAAAGTTCCTCATCCTCTAGGAGGAGAGAATAATCACTCATAGCATCTAACACTGTTTGCCGAACAACAACGGCATTCTCTATTAAAGGATAATTCTTAAGATTGGATTTGAGTTCATGATCAACCTCTTTGAATGCTACTCCAATTTCTAAATGATATTCTTTATTATGGAGAAATGCATTCCTCCAGTCACAGTAGCCGATAGCATCATGCTCACTTATCCAATAGAGAGGCTCCTCTTTCTCTAAAACTACTTCGTAAAAATAACTTCCTGGCTCTCCATAACGAATAATAACTTGATTTTTCCCCTCCTCCATAAGCAAATCAAAGGCACCACCGGAATCACTCTTAGCAGTACAATTTAAAAAAAAGACATAGTTCTCAATACCAATGATACCTAGCCCAGATATATCATACTGATCATGACGAGGAGGCCACGAAGGCTGATCTAGGCAATCAAGGCAATGATTTTCAAGAGGCGTATGTTCTATACCGCTCGAGGAGCAGGTCGAGCCTGACGCTGTATCTCTATAGCTTTCGCAAGCCGCAGCAAAATCAGCATGATATATTCGGGATAACCCTAAAAAACAACAAATGAACAACAATCTATTTTTAGAAAAATTCACGATGATTTTTAATACAAATCATATTTTAGTTTTCTAATGCTTTTTTTAACTCCTCTTCTTGTTGGCGCATGAGCTCTGGGTCATGTTGGGCCTCATGCTCTATTTGATCAGCAATAGCCACTGCGACCTCTTGCACTTGTCTCTCTGCATACCGGCGCAACACAGTGGCAATAATACTTCCGGGATCTATAAAATTAGAATAGCAAATCAAGCTTTCTTTTTCATGGGGAACCACCAGAAAGCTGCCCCTTCCAGATTTACTATACTTCGAGTGAAGAACATTCCAGGAAACTTCATAACCTCGATCTTGAGGTAATGATTTTAAGATATTACGCACTTTGGAAACTTCATTGGAAAAGAAGGGAACCTGAAGCTCATAATCTACCACTGCAACATTAGCGGCAGGACGAGTGCATACAGTAACATTAAGGCAGTGAGGAATAAAGTGAGGAGCACGTGGAGCATCCCAAAAAACAGCAGCTGCTTGCATAGGAGTCGCATGAACTAAAAAATAAATATGGAAATAAGGCCAAGGGGTATCTTGAATTTTCTCGGTCACTAAAACTTGTTTTCCACTATTAAATAGAGCATGTTGTTTCTCATTAAGAGCATTCCACGCATCTAAAGGCTCAGCTCTAGAAGACAGCATGAGGACCAATAAAGCAAAAATTGTGACACCTACTTTTGTTATCATTTTTGAATACTCCTTTAATTTAGCATATCAATGATTTGCCTAAGACGATAGTGCGTTCATTAATCATAAGGCTTTTTACTATAAGAAAAAAGCATTTACATAGAGAAGAAAACTATGAGCTTTAATAACAGTATGTATGATAAAAAAACAGCTGGCATTCTTGCTCCTCTTTTTGCACTACGGGGAAAAGAGGACCTTGGAATCGGTGATACGGCAGCACTCGCCGAAATGATTGTCTGGGTTGCGGAACATGGATTTCAAGCTCTTCAAATGTTGCCAATTAATGAGACCAGCAGTAACAATAGCCCTTATGAAATTCTTAGTGCTATGGCACTAGAACCCTCAACCATCACAACACATCCAGACTGGTTAGAAGATTTAACTCAGGAGGATTACAGGGCCATTTTAGAGCGTTATGATGTGGAGAAGATGGTTGAAGGAAATGTTCACTATTGCCTTGTTAAAAAATGTAAACAAGAGCTTTTAAATGCTGCTTGGTCTCGTTTTGTGCTTAGAGAAGCTCAAGATAAGCATCTCCGCGATTACCAATGCTTTCAAAAAGAGGAATCCTATTGGTTAGCTGATTATACGCTCTATCGAGCTCTTCTAGAACGTCATGACAATCAAGAAGATTTTTCAACATGGAATCCTTGTACGCAAAATGCTGATTCAGCGAAGCGCTGGCTTACTACACTCCCTAAACATGAATACCTCTCCTTTGAAAAACGTCGTGATTTTTTTTCTTATGTGCAATGGATTGCAATCACACAATGGAAAAAAGTTTTTGCAATAGCATCTTCTCAAGGCGTCCTGCTCATCGGTGATATTCCCACAGGGGTTCATGTTGCAAGTGCCGATGTTTTTTCTAAATCGGATTTATTCGACATAGAAAACCTAGGAGGAGCTCCTCCAGAAAAAATTTTCCAGTCAGACCCTTTTACAATGCGTTGGGGTCAAAACTGGGGTATCCCACTTTATAAATGGGACTCCATGGAAAAGGATAATTTCCAATGGTGGCGCCATCGCATTCGATTCTTACGATCCTTCTTTCATATTTTACGCATAGACCATGCATTAGGACTTTTTCGCATTTATAGCTTTCCTTGGCCACCAAAGATGAATGATGAATTCATGTTGCTGACACAAGAAGAGGCACTTAAAAAAACAGAAGGGATTTTACCTCATTTTGTTGATTATGCAGACGATACACCAGAGCATGCCTCATATAACAAGGAAAGAGGATCACGATTACTTTCTATTTTTCAGCAGGAAGCAGGCAAATATCAACTTATTGCAGAGGATCTTGGTGAAGTCCCTCCATATGTTCCTGACGTTTTGAAAAAATTAGAAATCCCAGGATTTAAAATTCCTCTTTGGATACGCGACAAGGAAAATAAAATGATTCCAGCCCGTGATTATCCCATTATTTCTGTAGCGACTTATGCAACGCATGATCATCACCCTTTTCGAAAACAATGGGAAATGTGGCAGCACGACATTAGAGAAAAAAAATCTTTAGCGCCGGGTGCAGAAAAAACAATACGTGAACTCCTTTTTTTTATTGACCTCCCCGACTTAGATCCTCTAACACCCTATGAAGGAAAAATCCATCAAGCACTTCTCAAAACACTCTATGAAAGCGGTTCTTGGCTTGTCATAGTTATGATCACCGATCTTTTGGGATTGACGCAAATATTCAACAACCCCGGTAATCTTACGAATTCAAATTGGGTTGCCAGGATTCCACTTTCCATTAATTCCTGGAATGAAAAGCATACTACCACCCTAGCCTCTTTAGATAAGGCTTTACAGGAAAGTGGGAGATTTCGAAAAGTGTAATTTTTTTCTTAATCACCTCTATCCCTTGATTTTATAAGGATCTTCGTTAGTTTGTAAAAATTACAACAGGTTTTTCTTATTGCGATTGGGAGAGAAAAATATTAAAATGCAGGCCGCCTGCTGGATAACAGGGGTTCCTTAGTGCAATAAAACCAATCCACTTTAAAAAATTTAATTTCATTATATGTCAAATTTAACAAAACGTGATCTTGTTGTAGCCATTAGTAACGAGACGGGACTTATTCAGTCAGACGTTTTTGCGGTCATTCAAAAGACGCTAGATCATATTACTACAGCAGTGGCTCAAGGTCAAAATGTTGAATTAAGAAATTTTGGTGTTTTTGAAGTTCGTTTGACCCGTCCTCGAGTAGGACGCAATCCAAATCGTCCCGAAGTTGATGTTTCCATTCCTGCGCGTGCAACTGTTAAATTCAAAGCGGGAAAAATCATGCGTCAACGAGTACTACTTCGTACTGAGGAATTAAAAAATTCTTCCGTGAGCTGACCGGTTGGCTAGCTCGTTTTGCAGAGATCTTCTACCTATAGAGTGCTTACTTCTTCCCGGATACATCTTCGCGGTGTAAGGCAAAATAACCTTCAAGGTTTTGACCTTAATTTGCCAACTCAATCGCTGATTGTAGTTACTGGCCCTAGTGGCAGTGGCAAGTCCAGTCTTGCCTTCGACACTATTTATGCCGAGGGCCAGCGCCGCTACGTAGAGACCTTCAGTCCTTATACACGTCAGTTTCTGGATCGCATGGACAAGCCACAAGTAGCCTCCATCGAAGGGATCCCTCCTGCAATTGCCATTGAACAGAACAACAATGTGAGAACATCGCGTTCCACTGTTGGAACGATTACTGAGATCAATGATTACCTTAAGCTTCTCATGTCCAGGGCCTCCGCTGCTTCCTGCCCAGAATGCCAACGCTCTATCCAAACGGAATCGTCTGAATCAATTGCTAAAAAAGTTCTTAAGAATTTTGATAAAAAACAACTTTTTATTACCTTTCCTGTTACTACAAGAGTGATTCTTGAAGAGGAACAAGAGGAAGATCTTAATGCTGCTTTCGAAGATTTTTCAAAGCCAGTCACTCCAAAAAAAACAGCTCAGCCCCGAGAGCGTTCCCCTGCTGATTTTTTTCATTTTTTACAAGAGCAGGGATACCTACGAGTCTGGATTGATGGAAAGATTCACCGTACTAATGAGCCTCCTACATTCACGCTGCTCCCCTCGGTTGTTTTAGTTATTCAAGACCGTATTGAAATTATTGAAGCGAACCAAGGACGCGTTAGTGAGGGCATTGAAACTGCACTACGTCTCGGAAAAGATCGAATCACTTTTATTTCTCAAGAAGATGGCAAGGCGCATCCTTTCTCTGCAGGTTGGCATTGTGCGCATTGTGATACAAATATTCGCCCCCCCACCCCTGGTCTCTTTAGTTTCAATAATCCTTTAGGAGCATGCCCTTCTTGTCGTGGTTTTGGACGCGTTATTGGATTTGATTATGATCGTGTGATGCCAGACCGCTCGCTGAGTGTTGCAGGCGGGGTGATCAAACCTTTCCAAAGTGGTCAATCACGAGATTCACAACGTGATCTACTGAGGGCTTGCGCCTACCATGACATTAACATTCATACACCGTTTGAAAAACTATCAAAGAAAGATCAAGACTTTATCATTCAAGGGGAGCCAGGTGCCGATGTTTCTCGAGAGGACCTCAATGGAGCTAAAAGTTGGTATGGAGTTGACGGTTTTTTTAAATGGCTAGAGCGAAAATCTTACAAGATGCCTATTCGCGTTTTTTTGAGTCGATATCGTTCTTACAAACCTT
>WBXG01000008.1 GCA_008932965.1 Verrucomicrobiota bacterium | reverse complement strand
ATCTACTGCGAAGACCGGAAAGCCAGATGGATGCTACGTTAGACTCCCATTTTAACTTGGGCGGCAGGGACTCATAGAGCCCCAATCACCATTCGAGACTACAACTCGGCAATCCCTTCAATCTCGACTACAGCACCCTTTGGAAGTTCTTTTACCCCAAGCGTACTACGCGCTGGATAAGGTTCTGAAAAATATTCTGACATGACTTGATTCACTAATGGAAAAGTGTTCATGTCGGTAATAAAAATGGTTATTTTGACAACATTCTTAAAAGTTGCACCAACATCAGCAAGAACAGCCTGCATATTTTGAAAAGCTCGGTGCATTTGTTTTTCGATTCCATTCGCAAGCTGCATTGTTTCGGGATCGATTCCAATTTGACCGGAAAGATAGAGGGTATTACCCAACTTTCTTGCAATAGAATAAGGCCCGATCGGAAAGGGATATGAGTCGAGAGAGGTTTTTTTTATGGAGTTCATACTATTTTCTTGGTGCATAGTTTACATTCAAATTATTTAGAAGATAGAGGAAAGAGCCCAGAGATTTTTTTTAAAAGCAATGCAGAAGATCGTATTACCTCGGATATTTCATACTGATCGTAACAAGTAAGACGCAAAGGCTAATGGGGCACCACCGGCGGTCAGGAAACCTCAGGGGGAGCTGCCCCTTGGGAAGCCCTGAAAGGGCGAGATGAGCGGGAGCGAGCGAGTCAACCCAGACAAGTATTTTGACTCAGGACTGTATGAGTACATACTGTCCAAGTCAAAATAGGAGTCTTACGCAGCATCCATCTGACTTCCCGGCTTCCGCAGGTGATTGGTATGAAATATCCGGGTTAACCCTCTCTATAGCAATATCTATTAACCAAAAAAGCCACGCCTTGCGACGTGGCTTCTTTATTAATTTTGGGAAATGAACAAACTGTTCAAATACTAACTTAGTAATCCATTCCACCCATTCCGCCCATTCCACCCATACCACCAGGTGGCATTGAAGGAGCTTTCTCTTTCTCAGGGATCTCAGAGATGATCGCCTCAGTTGTAAGTAAGAGTCCGCTAATGGAAGCAGCATGTTGAAGGGCACTACGAGTTACTTTAGTTGGGTCGACAACACCTGCCTTTACAAGGTCAGTGTATTCGTCTGTAGCAACGTTGTAACCCTCGTTTCCTTTTCCTTTTTTAACTTCTTGAACGATGAGAGCCCCTTCTTTTCCAGCATTGGAAGCAAGCTGACGAAGAGGATACTCGATAGCCTTACGAATAATTTCAAGACCTACTGCCTCATCACCTTCAAGTTTGATAGTATCAAGAACTTTTTGAGCACGAATAAGAGCAACGCCACCACCTGGGACGATACCTTCTTCTACTGCAGCACGAGTTGCATGAAGTGCATCTTCGACACGAGCTTTCTTTTCTTTCATCTCGGTCTCAGTAGCAGCACCTACATTGATGACGGCTACGCCACCAGCAAGTTTTGCAAGACGCTCTTGAAGTTTTTCACGATCGTAATCGCTGCTTGTCTCATCAATTTGACGACGCAGCAGAGCAACACGACCTTGAATGTCAGCGCTCTTTCCTTCACCTTCAACGATCGTTGTGTTTTCTTTATCTACAGTGAGGTGCTTTGCACGACCTAGGTCTTCAAGAGTGATGTTTTCAAGCTTGATTCCAAGATCTTCTGTAATGCAGCGTCCACCAGTAAGGATAGCGATATCCTCAAGCATTGCTTTGCGGCGATCACCAAATCCTGGAGCTTTAACAGCACAGATTTGAAGCGTTCCACGAAGCTTGTTAACAACCAGGGTTGCCAATGCTTCACCCTCAACATCTTCAGCGATGATGAGAAGAGGACGGCCACTCTTGGCTACTTTCTCAAGCAATGGAAGAAGATCCTTAAGACTGCTAATCTTCTTTTCATGAATCAAGATGTAAGCATTATCAAGTACGACCTCCATGGACTCTGCGTTTGTCACGAAGTAAGGAGAGAGGTAACCTTTGTCAAATTGCATACCCTCGACAACGTCAAGACTTGTTTCAATAGACTTAGCTTCTTCAACTGTGATAGTCCCATCTTTTCCGACTTTCTCCATTGCATCAGCAATGATTTGTCCGATGGTTGTATCCCAGTTTGCTGAGACAGTTGCTACCTGTGCAATCTCAGAACTATCTTTGACTTTTTTGCTAATACGAGCGAGCTCGCCAACGATAGCATCCACAGCTTTTTGAATACCACGTTGAAGAGATGTTGGGTTAGCACCAGCGGTGACATTTTTCAGTCCTTCACGAAAGATAGCCTCGGCAAGCACTGTTGCTGTGGTTGTACCATCACCAGCGATATCACTTGTTTTAGAAGCGACCTCACGAACAAGCTGTGCACCCATATTTTCATACGGACATTCAAGCTCAATTTCTTTAGCAACGGTAACACCATCTTTGGTGATCGTTGGGCTGCCAAATTTTTTGTCTAAGATCACATTGCGTCCAGAGGGTCCGAGGGTTGCCTTAACTGCTTTAGCGAGTTTTTCAACACCACGGAGCAATGCATGACGTGCTGCTTCGTCAAATTGTAATTGTTTTGCTGCCATAATAATAAATAAATTTAAATAAGTTGTTTAGAGTTTTGCTTTGGCCAAATTAACCGATGATACCAAGAATATCATCTTCGCGCATGATGAGGTAGGAGTCACCGTCAACTTTGACTTCTGTGCCACCATATTTAGAAATGAGCACTAGGTCTCCTTTCTTTACGGTGAATGCTATTTTCTTTCCTTCATCATCAAGTTTTCCTGTACCTAAGGCGATGACTCTAGCTTCCTGGGGTTTTTCTTTAGCAGTATCTGGAATGATGATACCACCTTTTTTGACTTCTTTCTCATCGACCGGTTGTACTAAAACGCGATCGCCGAGAGGTTGGATATTTACTGCCATGTGTTTATTTCCTCCGTGTTGTTTGGTTAGTTAATTGTAGCCGTTTAGCGGCTGTTAAAAGTTTCAAAAGTGTTCAGAAATTATTTTTTCTTTTTTTCATCATCAACAATTTCGAATTCTGCATCAACGACATCCCCCTCTTTTTTCTCTTCTGAGTGTGATGAAGCATGAGCAGATCCGGCTTCAGAGCTGGCCTCTTCATGACTTGTAGTTGATGCTGCTTTTTTGTAGAGTTCAGTGCTAATTTCCTGGAATTTAGTTTGAAGTTTGTCGTAGGAAGATTTGATTGCCTCGATGTCAGATCCTTTTAGAGCTTCTCGAACAGCAGCGATATCGTCTTCAACTTCTTTTTTGGAAGCCCCATCGATTTTATCACCAAGTTCTGTGAGTTGCTTCTCGCATTGGTAGGCAAGAGTATCTGCATTATTGCGGATCTCAATGCCTTCTTTTGCTTTTTTATCTTCTTCAGCATGTGACTCAGCTTCTTTCTGCATCCGCTCTACCTCCTCTTTGCTAAGGCCACTAGACCCGGTAATAGAAATTTTTTGTTCCTTGCCACTACCAAGATCTTTTGCAGTTACATGAAGAATGCCATTCGCATCAATATCAAATGAGACTTCGATCTGAGGAACCCCACGAGGAGCTGGTGGAATTCCATCAAGATGAAAGACCCCTAGCTGCTTGTTATCACGAGCAAGCGGACGCTCCCCTTGAATCACTTTGATTTCTACCCCTGGCTGGTTGTCACTATAGGTGGAGAAGGTTTGTGATTTTTTTGTTGGAATCGTTGTATTGCGAGGGATCATTGCTGTGGCCACCCCACCAGCAGTCTCGATCGAGAGAGTCAATGGTGTCACATCAAGCAAGAGAACATCTTTCACATCTCCGCGGAGCACACCACCTTGAATAGCAGCTCCAATAGCGACAACTTCATCAGGATTTACCCCTTTGTGTGGCTCTTTTCCAATAAGAGAACGTGCTGTATCAATGACCTTGGGCATTCTTGTCATACCACCAACAAGAACTAATTCACTGATATCTCCAGTGTTCCAGCCTGCATCTTTTAAACAATCTTTTACAGGTTTAATGGTTCTTTGGAACAAATCATCTGTGAGTTGTTCAAGTTTGGAACGTGTCAATTTTTTCTGAATGTGCTTTGGACCCGTTGCATCTGCGGTTACGAAGGGCAAATTGACCTCATACTCTTGGGTCGAAGAGAGGGCAATTTTTGCCTTTTCAGCCTCTTCTTTGATTCGCTGAACGGCATCAGGTTGTTTTGTGAGATCAATACTCGATTCATTTTGAAATTCTTTGATAATCCAATCCATGATCCGATAATCCCAATCGTCACCACCTAGATGAGTATCACCATTGGTTCCTCTCACTTCGAAGACACCATCACCTAGCTCGAGTGCAGAGATGTCGAATGTACCACCACCAAGATCGTAGACTGCAATTTTTTCGTCCTTCTCTTTTTCTAGACCGTAAGCCAAGGAGGCTGCAGTCGGTTCATTAATGATACGAAGCACTTCAAGGCCTGCAATTTTGCCGGCATCTTTAGTTGCATTACGTTGAGAATCGTTAAAGTATGCTGGCACAGTAATTACAGCCTGAGTAATTTTTTCCCCTAATTTAGCTTCTGCATCTGCCTTGAGTTTTGCTAAAATCATTGCTGAAATTTCAGGCGGTGAGAAAGTCTTAGGCTTCCCTTCCATTTCAACTTGGATGTGGACGTCACCATTAGCAGCTTTAACTAATTTATAAGGGACACGATCTTGTTCATTGCGGACTTCATCAAACCTCATTCCCATGAAGCGTTTGACCGATGCAATCGTGTTTTGAGCATTCGTGATTGCTTGACGTTTTGCAGCTTGTCCAACAAGGCGTTCACCACTCTTAGTAAAAGCAACAACAGAAGGAGTGGTGCGGGCACCCTCTGAATTTTCAAGGACTACAGGTTCAGAACCCTCCATGACCGACATGCAGGAGTTGGTTGTTCCTAAGTCAATTCCTAGTATTTTTCGTGAGTTAGTAGACATGCCAATGATGTAGCATATCTCATGCCAGGTTTTTTAATATTTGTAATATGTTTATAGTAAAACAGATAAGATATATCTAAAAATTTAATTTGATTTTTTAAGATCTTTAAATGGGATGTTATGTCCCAAACTTTCTGACTTAAAGAGACATTCTGGCTCATTTAAGAATTTCTTTGCAATTACTTTGAAGAGTGGAGTGAATTCTTCAGGATGAATATCAATCCATTCTTGAATCAATCTTGGATGAAAAAAAGCACCTGTTTCAATTTCCTCTGGATCCAAAAAAAAGGGTTCTTCTGCAATGCCAACAAAGCATTCAACAAATTCTTGTCCGGTCACTTCACTTGCCAGAATCCTGTGGATGAGTTGGAGCGGAACATTTACTCCTAACTCTTCGAATAATTCTCTTTTTGCTGCCTCCAAGTAGTTTTCACCAGCGGAGACATGCCCAGCAACACTCGAACACCAGAGACCTGGATGATTTTCTTTCCAATAAGAACGCTTTTGAAGAAAGAGTTCTCCACGATTGTTAAAAATCCATATGTGAACAGCACGATGCAACAACTTATTCACATGAACAAAATGTCGCTCTTGCGAGCTAACAACAATATCATTTTCATCAACAACATCGAATAACTCTTCCTTGGATTCCGGACTCACAAGGGAGAGTTGATTCACTAAAAAAGACCACTCCTTGATGTTGAGATTTTCAGCACGAATCGTCGGGGGATACCCTAAGTCAGTTACTATTTGGAGCCATCGAGAGGAAGATGTTTTTAGCAATGAACCAAGTTGCTTGCGTCGCGAGGAAAACCCAAGCCGAACCATATCGTGAAAAAACGCCTCATTGCAGGGAGGGATTTCTTGAATAGGACGTCGTGTTATTTTGACCACAGCTGACTCAACACTTGGCCGAGGCCAAAAAACATCAGGAGGGACGATACGCTTTTTCTTCACACACCAACGTCGTCCCAACAAAACAGTAAGGGCCCCATAATCGTCATCTCCGGGAGTAGCTGCCAATCTTTGAGCAACCTCTCGTTGCAGCATGAGAACAAGGCTGGAAGCGGGTGAAAGAGCTTCTGTAAAACGAGCAATAATTGCTGTGGAGGCACTATAAGGGAGATTACCAATGACTTTGATAGGTCCATATCCATACAATTCTCTTAAATCAATTTTGGCAGCATCGCCACCGATCACACGAACACGGGAACTTTCATAGCGTTGTTTCAGTGCTGCTACAAAACGATGGTCTCGCTCAATAAGGGTAATACGAGATGCCGCAGAGTTGTAAAGATGCTCGGTAAGAGCTCCCATTCCAGGCCCAATCTCAACGCAATGGTCCCCTTTCTGAGGATTACTGTCAGCAACGATAGCTCGTGCTAAATTAGAATCTAAGAGAAAGTTTTGACCTAACATTTTACTCGGGTGAACCCCAAGCTTCTCCAGATTTGCACGTAATTCAACTTTTGACATAAACTCTATCTCTAAAACAACCAACGTTAATAATCCAGCTTAGAAAAGAGAGAAGCTCTCTTGGGATTCATTCCCATTTATTCCCAAGTTATTCACAAGACAATGACTCTATATTGAATTTGACGCTGAAGTTTTTGTGAACATACTTAACCCCATATTTCATACTAAATTCATTACAGCTCGTGGAAACCTTATTATTGCTATTTCGTCCTTAAATGGTGATAGGAAAAGTAGGGACTCATAGAGCCCGGAATCACTATCCTTCACCCACCTTCTACTAATAAGCTTTGCACAGCACCTTATGACACTTCAGTATGAAATATCCGAATTAAATTTTTTAGTCACTTATGATTATGTCGTTATGCACCTATTTTTCTTCTTCCATCATGACTGAAATAAGAATCACTTTCTTCTTAGCATCCCTTTTCACTTTTTATGGATGGATCGCCTGTCGAGTTACTCGCAAAGCTGTTTTAAAGACAGGACCCTTCACTCTTCTCGATGCTCTCGTTGCAATGCTCTTAATTGGATGGTTTCTTTGTGTGATCATTACCTCTTTTGGAAAGGATCAAGACATCACCCTATCTGCTATTCTCATCAACGGAGTCCTTTATTTTTTAATTGTGGGGGGAATCTGTTCTTTTCTCTCACTACGGCATTTATCTCCGATAAAACTTTTTGGACTCACTCCATCAAATCCTCTCCAAATTATTAAAAAAGCCCTTCTCTGGCTGCTTGTCACCTACCCACTTATTGTGGCGAGCCAAGCAACAATCGAAATTCTCTTTGGCAGTAGCGATGAGACACAAGCAGTGGTGACCTATTTTTTAACCCATCCCGCTTTTAAAGAACGTCTTGCCATCATTGTCATGGCCGTGATAGTGGCTCCCTGTGCTGAGGAGTTTCTTTTTCGCGGTTATCTCTATAGCGTCTTACGTCGCTTTACAGGGCGTCTCCCAGCAATAATAGTGACTTCTGTTTTATTTGCAGCAGTGCATCTACATCTCCCCTCGATGCTAGGACTTGGATTGCTTGCCGTAATGCTCTGCTTACTCTATGAACGAACAGGTTCACTTTGGGCCAATATTTGCGTTCATGCTACTTTTAATAGTATTTCGATTGTGCTACTGCTACTCCTTCAAAAAGGATCCCTATGAATGAAGATTCTCTTCTTGAGCTTCTGCGTTACGAGCTACCAATTCATGACCCTTCAGTAATCGTGGGAAGTGGTGATGATTGTGCCATTGTCAAACCACCTAAAGGAAACCAATCACTAGTCCTCAAAACCGATGCCACAGTTGAGGGAATCCATTTTAATGCTGGGGCTGATCTAACTCAGGTTGGCTGGAAGGCCCTCTGCCGCTGCATTAGTGACTTTGCTGCCATGGGTGCTATTCCAAAGCATGCTTTAATCACCGTTGCAGCACCTGCTGTTTTTCAACAAGAAAAATGGTTGCAACTTGCTCATGGATTTGGAAAAGCAGCGCGTACTTTTGGAATTGTTGTTGTTGGGGGAGAAATAACTCGCTCTCCTGGAGGATTGTTTATTTCTGTTACAATCACTGGTTCTACCGGCAAGCGCTCTTCTCTTCGCAGCATGGCGCGAAAAGAGGATCTCATCTGTGTGACCGGTCGACTTGGAGGTTCACTGCAAAGTGGACACCACCTTAACTTTTTTCCTCGCCTCGCCGAAGGTCAGTGGTTAGCAGGGCAGCGGGGTGTTCATGCCATGATGGATTTAAGTGATGGACTTGGCAGTGACCTGCCACGTCTTACAAAAGCAAGTCGCTGTAGCTTCACTCTTGAAAAAAATACAATCCCTTGCCATGACGGTGTTACTATCGAAGAGGCCATGAGTGATGGAGAAGATTATGAATTGTTAGTCACTATTGCACCTGAAACTTGGCCCAAAATCGATGCAGATTGGAAAAGAAACTTCCCAACATTACCTCTCACCCCCATTGGGAGCATCACTTCTGCCGATCAATATTCGACAGAACTTAGCAAGGGATTTGATCATCTAAGCTAAAAAATTCAAACTGAAGTGTCGTGAGGTGCCATGCAAAGCTTATTAGGACTAGCCCGGATATTTCATACTGAATCGTCATGAGGCGCCGTGCAAAGCTTATTAGTACAAGGCGGGCGAAGGATTGGGATACCGGGCTGTATGTCTCATACTGCCCAAATCACAATTCGAGACCAACGCAGTAATGATGAGCTTTCCACAAGCCGTAATAGATTTAGTGTGAAATATCCGGGTTAAGTCTACCCAGCGGCCTTGCTTTTGCCAGCTATGTTCTCGTTCTTGACACTACACCTTGCTATAACTCTTTTAATAAGCTCTAAGGAAGTAATGTAATTGGTAAAATACCAGGTGGCGTTTGCCTGATATTGCTCTGTTGAGAGATGCTTAGGTAATTTACTAAATTTTTAAAAAGATCGGGATGATCTTGGATCACTGCTCCAGCAAGAGCTGAATTTCCACCCAGTTGCAATGCAAGAATAGAGTTATAAAAGGCTGCTGCAGCTGCACGTTGTCCTGTGGTTGAGGGAAGTTTTTGAATATCCTTTAAGGTAAATAAAATATTAAGGGAGGTTGCCATGCTTGTATCTTCTTGTTTTTGATATAAGGTCGCCCCAAGGCCAATGGCAATTGGTCTCCAAAGAGGAGCCATTAAAAATAAATTTTGCCAATCAAGACGACTATTTTCAATAAGGGCTAATTGAATTCCATAGTTCTCTAATGGAGTCATTTCATGGGTTTTAGGAGCCTCATAATAATCACTCCATAGAGCATTGGGATGAGGAGCAAAAAAAGCATCGATAAATACTTTTTTTTGATCTTTCCAATTTAGCAGAGCATAACTTCCAGTAACCATTGTTGTGAAGCAAGGCTCATTAGGATAATGGTTTTTTACAAAATCATAGATGCCCTTCTCGAAAACAACCGCCTCACCAATACCAAAAACTCTTCCCCGCTCCATGAAGAAAAACTCGCTTTTCCTTGCCATGATCAGGTAAATCGATCCTGCTACTGCCAAAAGAGAAACAATAATACAAAATGAATATATTTTTTTCTCCACTTCATAAAATGTATGACACAAAAGAGTCACTGAAGAGGGAAGAGAGAGGGTAGAGCAGATCGAAGCAATAACGAAAACAGCTGTGATGGCTGCATAGCCAGTCCCTCGAAAATAACAGAACCCAAAATAGCTTGTAAAAGCGAGTAACAGGAACATTCCTAATCTATTTGAACTCCTGCTGCCCAATAATGTTAGGAGTGCTATGAAAGAAAGTAAGAAAGAGCTCCACGCAGCTGGATGGCGCCAGGTTTTCCAGGTAGGAGTAAAGTCACCACTAACAGAGTTATCGCTCCAAAAAGGCTTAAGGAGCTGAGGTTGTACTAAAGAAGCTGCAGGAGCCTTAGAGGAAAGTGTGTTAGATTTAGCAGTTAGAATTCTTTCAAATTCTTGAGCGATGATTTTGCAACTATGATTGATTGGAGTATTAATAAGCTGCCTTACCTGCCAGCTATAGGTTAACGAAACACTCATTGTAAAAATAAGTACTACAAGAGTAGCAAGAAGGTGCTTGAGGCTAAGTAGTTTTTGATTTTTTTTACTTAAAAAAAGAGCGCAGTATAGCAATAGCAAAGAAATAATTCCTAGTATATAGGAGGAGTGAATGCAGGACCAAATTAGTAAGATTCCTAGATATAAAATAAGAAGCTTTCTCTCTTGGGTGCGGATATGCAAGCTATAAATACCAAGCACAATTGGAAAGAGGAGCAATGAAACGAGCGAATTGCGTACTAGTTGAAGTTGACTTGTTCCCAGGCATAATCCAAAAAAAAGTAATAACGCAAAAACCAGCTTGCATTTACTTTGAAGGATCTCTTTTCCAAGTGGAACAAGGATGACAAATGCACCACCTAAGAACAAGCTCACTAATACAGAGAGCTGGAGAGCTAGGTTTCCTCCAAGTTTATAGAGGAGAGCAAAACCGCAATCTCCTAAAAAGGTATTTGGAAGATCAAGTAGATAAGCAATGCTAATGGGAGTAAAATAAAAACTCTCTGCATCAGGAAAGATCCTGAGTTGTTCAAGCATCTTGTTTCCCCAAGCAATATGCCACCAGATATCTGCATTATGAATTTGGAAAAAACCAACAAAAAATCCAAATGCAATTGCTAGAAGGCAAATTATTTTTCGATTCACGGGAGCCCCTCTATAAAAGCAAAACATCCTGGAGGAGTATCCAGGATGCTCTGAGTTACAAATTATCTTTAAAGAAACAAGTTTCTTAATAATTCAACACTGAGGTCATTTACTGGAAGAGAAGTACCATGCAGCATGTTATCAGAACCGATAGGATAGTAGGGATCGACTGGTGGATTGAAGGAATCTGAACCTATTGCGATAAATTCGTTATTACGAAAAAAGAGTGCAAATGAGGAGGATTGATCTTCATTTTCATCGGAACCAATACTCACAAAATGAACGGGATCATGAACGGGATAACCTTCCCAAATACCAGCTGCCTCTTTGTAGGAATATTGAAAATCATCAGAGCCAATGCTGTTTGATTTATGAATTGCTCTCTCTTCAATCCAACTAGCTCCGCAATCCTTGGAAACAAGTAGAAAATAGGAGTTGTAATATTTTCCAGTAATGATTTTTCCAGTAATGATGAGACCATCAGGCTTAAGAGCAATGCGGCTCAGTGAAGCTCCAGAAAAAACAGTTTTCTGTTCCCAAGCATGGTTCATATTACTTTCATGGCTGGAGTCTTGCTTGGAAGAGCAGAAGCTCCAATTGCCTTCATCATCACTAGCAATAGCATAAAAGTTATTACCATCAGCAACAACAGACGTAGGTAAGTTTGGAGAATTATTAATTACAGAGGGACTGTTGCTATATAATGGTTCAGGTTGCGCAAAGGAACTTGAAGTTGTGAGGAGCACAAAAGCTAGTGCACTGCAAATAAGAACGGAGGATCTTGATAAGTTCATAGGAGAATTGAAGAGTTAATATTTTTATAATTTTTTATAAGAAGTTTTTTTAGAGGATCTTTTAAAATAGAGAAAAATTTAAGTTTGTCAATTTATTTAAAAAAAGAGGTTTTTTAGCTCGAATATTTTCTCTCATCCATTTTTAATGCAAACATGTCTGTTGATCTCACTACACTAGACCCCTCCGCCCTCACTGAACGTCTCAGTAGTTTGCGGAGGTTTCTTTGACGCTCCTCGTTTAATTCAAGAGCTTCAAGAAATTGAATCCCGCATGACACTCCCAGATTTTTGGGACCATCGCGAAAAGTCTCAGAAAGATGTGGAGCGCATCTCAGAGCTTCGCTCCAAGCTCACTCCCCTCTCCGCTCTTGAAGAGCGATCCAGGGATTTGGAGCTTCTTAAATCGATGGCAGAAGAGGAAACATCTCCCGAGCAGCAGATCCTTGCCGCCGGTGAAGTGGAGGAGGAGTTTCAAAAACTCACCAAAGAGATTGAGCAGTTTGAACTCTTGCAGTTACTCTCTGGGGAATTTGATCGTGCGGATGGCTTTCTTACGATTCATGCAGGAGCTGGTGGAACTGAATCCTGTGACTGGGCAGAAATGTTACTTCGCATGTATCAACGCTGGATGGAACGGCGCGGTTTTACCTCGAGCATCATCGATGTTCAAGAGGGAGATGAGGCCGGCATTAAATCGATCACCTTGCTTGTAAAAGGGAAGTATGCTTTTGGGTACTTACAAACAGAGTGTGGTGTTCATCGGTTGGTACGTATTTCACCTTTTGATTCTAATAAACGACGCCATACTTCCTTTGCAAGCGTTGATGTGGTTCCAGATATCGAGGATGCCCCCATTGAAATCGATGAAAAAGATATCCGTGTTGATACCTATCGCTCCGGAGGCAAGGGAGGACAAAACGTGAATAAGGTCGAAACAGCAGTGCGCATGACACACGTTCCTACAGGGGTCGTTGTAGCCTGTCAGGCAGAACGGAGCCAATTGAAGAACCGAGTCCTAGCTCTTAAGATGCTCAAGGCTAAAATTTATCATCTTGAAGCTGATAAAAAACGGGCAGAGCTGGATCGTCAATACGGGGAAAAGGGTGAAATTGCTTGGGGAAGTCAAATTCGTTCCTATGTTTTTCAGCCTTACCAAATGGTTAAAGATCATCGTACCGAGACTCAAACAAGCGATGTTATGGGGGTTATGGATGGAGAAATTGATCTTTTTATAGAGGCAAAATTGCGCTCTTAAAAAGATCATCATTTATTATTTTCTTGTTCCTTCCACCATTCTTTGAATTGCTCAAGCGCACAAGCGCGATGACTTATTCTGTTTTTTATCTCCTCTGAAAGTTGTCCAAAAGTTTCTGAATATCCTTGAGGTATAAAAATGGGGTCGTACCCAAAACCTCTCTCCCCTTCAAGCTCTGCGATCAAGGATCCTTCCACAGTTCCGTCAAAAAGCGCCACCGTTTTACCCTCACGAGCAAGTGCAAGAGCACATCGAAAGCGTGCTCTTCGCTGGACTTTAGGAATGCCATCCATTTTTTTTAAAACCAGAAGTGTATTTTCAAGATCAGAACGCCCAGGGCCAGCATAGCGAGCAGAATAGATTCCAGGTTCTCCGCCAAGAGCATCGACTTCCAAACCGGAATCATCTGCTATGACCCATCCAGGAACGTGAAGCGAGATTCCTTCAGCTTTAAGGATGGCATTGGCCTCAAAGGTCAAGCCTGTCTCCTCAATTTCTGGCAAGACTGGAAATGTTGTAACATCTGTAACATGTGCCATCTCTCCGAGCATCTTTTGGATTTCATACGTTTTGTGTTGGTTGCGAGTTGCGAGAAGGAGAGCAATTGGTTTGATAGAGGATTGTGTCATAAAGAATTGTTTGATAATCTCAAATGTTTTATCGCTTCCTTACATTTTCATGTCATCCACAGAACACAACTCTAAACGCTATCCTTTCTGCGACTTCGAACCTCGCTGGCAGGAATATTGGCTTCGCTCAGGAGCATTTCGTGCTAAAAATCCAGGAGAGAGTGGCTTTGATCCATCAGCCAAAAAACGTTACATTCTCGATATGTTTCCCTACCCGAGTGGAAATGGATTACATGTGGGACACCTAGTTGGATATACAGCCACCGATATTCTTTCCCGCTATTATCGTCTTCGTGGAGAAAATGTACTTCATCCCATGGGCTGGGATGCCTTTGGACTCCCTGCAGAGCAGTATGCGATCAAAACGGGGCAACACCCTAGAGTCACCACAGAAAAAAATATCACTCGTTTTCGAGAACAGCTCCAGTTACTAGGGTTTAGCTACGATTGGGAACGTGAGGTTAATACAACTGACCCACATTATTTTCGCTGGACACAATGGATATTTTTGCAGCTCTACCATGCATGGTATAATCCAGTCACGTGTAAAATTGAGCCGATCTCAAGTTATCAAGGAAAAGAACCGGATCATGTTCGCTTAGCCTACGTTGCCAATACTCCTGTGAATTGGTGTCCCGCACTGGGAACAGTTTTAGCAAACGAAGAAGTTCTTAATGGAAAGAGTGAAGTAGGGGGGTTTTCCGTAGAACGTCGTCCGATGCGTCAATGGATGTTTCGAATCACAGCACTGGCTGATCGCTTACTTCACGATCTTGAGGGGCTGGACTGGCCGGAATCGATCAAGCAGCTACAACGTAATTGGATTGGCCGCAGCCAAGGAGCCGAGGTTATTTTTTCTCTTCAAAATCAACCTGAAAAAACAATTACCGTTTATACCACACGTGCTGACACTCTTTATGGAGCAACTTATTTAGTCTTGGCCCCAGAGCATCCCCTCCTTGAGGAACTTGATCTTTCACCTGATGTTCGTAAAGCCCTCAACGACTACCGCAATGGTTGCAATGCCAAAAGCGATTTAGAGCGCACCGATTTGGCAAAAACCAAAACAGGAATCTCTCTAGGGCTAGATTGTATTAATCCGATCAACAAAGAATTAATTCCTATCTGGGTTGCTGACTATGTGCTGATGAACTATGGAACTGGTGCCATCATGGCTGTTCCTGCTCATGATGAGCGTGACTATGAGTTTGCGAGAACATTTTCTCTTCCTATTTCCCCAGTTATTAAAACAACCCCCTCCTTATCACTTCCTTTTAATGCGACTGATGGTGAGGCTATCAACTCTCCGCTAATCAATGGACTTAATGCTATCGATGCTAAAATAAAAATTATCTCCTGGCTTGAAGCTAATGGAATGGGACGTACCTGTATTCAATACAAACTCCGCGATTGGCTCTTCTCACGCCAACGCTACTGGGGCGAACCGTTTCCTATTATTTGGGAAAAGGGAGCACACCGTGCTCTAAGCGAGAGTGAGCTTCCTGTTGAGCCTCCTGAAATGGAGGATTTCAAACCAACAGGAACGGCAGAGCCACCACTAGCAAAAGCACATGAATGGGTTCGCTATTCTCATCAAGCAACTCGGGAACTCAATACAATGCCCCAGTGGGCTGGTTCTTGCTGGTACTACCTGCGCTTTTGCGATCCCAAGAATCAAGAGGCCTTTGTTGGAAAAGAGGTTCAAGAGTATTGGAGAGAGGTCGATCTCTATGTTGGAGGTACTGAACATGCTGTTCTCCATCTTCTCTATGCTCGTTTTTGGCACAAGGCCCTTTTTGATCTTGGACATGTATGCACAGCGGAACCATTCCAACGCCTTGTTAATCAGGGAATGATCCTCGGTCCAGATGGGCAAAAAATGTCAAAGAGTCGTGGAAATGTGATAAGTCCTGATGAAGTGATTCGACAGTATGGTGCTGATGCATTGCGGCTTTTTGAGATGTTCATGGGTCCACTTGAACATTCCAAACCATGGAGTATTACTGGAGTGGAAGGAATTTATCGCTTTCTTGGACGCGTGTGGCGCCTCATTTTATCTGAAACTCCTGAAAACATCTTTCAGGTTAATGCTAATATTATGGAACAACCTCTTACCGGCGCACAGCGTCGTGTGGTCCATAGCACGATTAAAAAAATTACTTGCGATATTGAGGCTCTCTCCTTTAATACAGCCATTTCGCAAATGATGATTTTCGTGAATGAGTTTGCAACGGCCACTCCTACACCTCTAGAGGCAGTCCAGACCCTTCTTCAGCTCTTAAGCCCATTTGCACCTCACCTTGCCGAAGAGCTCTGGGTGTATCTTGCAGAGAAATTTCCAAGCGTAAGAGCGCTTGGATCTTTAGCCTCTGAGTCCTCGTGGCCAACATGGAACGAAGAGTATCTACTTTTTGAAGAGATTACTTATGTAGTTCAAGTGAATGGAAAAATACGCACACGCCTCACCTTGCCTTCAACAACTTCTCAAGAGAAGGTGGAACAAGCGGCACTCCACAATCCTTCAGTGGCCCCTCATCTTGAACATAAAAAGATTCAAAAGGTTATCGTGGTTCCAGGACGGCTTGTGAATATTGTTCTCAAGTCGTAGCTGGCGTTTCCAGCTACAACGTAAAGAGTGAAGAACAAAGGGCAACGCGTTTTTTAACGATCAAATCACTTAAAAGTTCGTGTCAGAAAAATCCATCAAGATAGAAAAGAACACTATGAAATTCAATCTTCGAGCTAATATGCCTTCGAGCTCTAACCTCCAGCCTTCTGTTTCCAGCCTCTTCCTCATTGCAGGCAATGGAAAGTATCCTTTCCTCGTTGCGCAGGAGGCACGCACGGCAGGCGTAGAACGTATTGTGGTTGCTGCCTTTGAAAACGAGACAGATCCAACATTAGCAGACTATGTTGATCAAATCATTTGGATGCGTGTAGGCCAGGTTGGAAAGTTACTCAATGCTTCCCGTACAAGCGGAGCAATTCACGGAATCATGGCTGGTCAGATTGCCCCAAAAAATCTTTTTGATTTACGTCCTGATTTCAAAACACTCCTTCTTCTTGCACAACTCAAAGAACGCAATGCAGAAACTCTTTTTGCAACATTAGCATCTGAATTGGAAAAAGCAGGAGTGACACTTCTTCCAGCTACAACTTTTTTAGAAAGCCACTTAGCCTCTCCTGGACTCATTGCAGGTCCCAAGCCTAATGCCCGTCAGCTCGAGGATATTACTTTGGGTCATGGTATCGCCAAAGAGGTCAGTCGACTTAACATTGGTCAAACCGTCGTTGTCAAACGTGGAACGGTACTTGCTGTGGAAGGTTTTGAAGGAACCGATGAGACCATTAAACGTGGAGGAATGCTAGGCCAAGGCAAGGCATGTATGGTGAAGGTTTCTAAACCCCATCACGATATGCGCTTTGATGTTCCAGTCATTGGGATACGCACCCTAGAGACAGCAGCTGTATCAGGAGTCACACTGATCGCTCTAGAGGCAAATGTCACTTTACTCCTTGAAAAAGAAAAGCTCCAGCAGCGTGCAAGCGAGCTCGGCATCACGTTGTGGGGAGTTTCAAAGCAGAATCATTAGTAGCAAAGCAAGAAATCAATCCTCCTATGAAAAATATCAATGTTGGTGTTGTTGGCATCGGGCACATTGGAATTAACCATGCTCGTCTTTATTCAGAACTACCCCATTGCAACCTAGTGGCGATTCTTGATGCGGACAAACGTGCTGCCCAAAAAGTAGCTGCAAAATATGGTGCAAAAGCATGTGAGTCTCTGGAGGAATTTTCCAGCCTTGTAGAAGCAGCAACCCTAGCCACACCGACAGAATCACATCATGAAATCGGAAGCATTCTTCTACGCAAAGGAAAACATCTTCTCATTGAAAAACCACTTGCTAGTACTACAGAACACGCTCAAGAGTTAGCTGTAATCGCAAGTGAACATCATGCAATCCTTCAAGTAGGTCATGTCGAGCGCTTCAATCCAGCTCTTGAGGCTCTTGAGGAACAACTCAAAAACCCCCGTTTTCTTGAAGTAACCCGTATTTCTCCCTATCCCAATCGCAGTATCGATATTGGGGTCGTCTTAGATTTGATGATTCATGACTTAGAAATTATTTTGCATCTTGTGCGCTCGCCCGTTGTGAGTATTGATCCGGTTGGAATACCCGTTCTAAGCCGTGGAGAGGATATTGCTAATGTGCGCCTTCATTTTGAGAATGGATGTGTGGCTAACCTCACTGCCAGTCGTATCAGTCGTGATCGAGTCCGAAAAATTCGTATCTTTCAAGAAGATGCCTACCTCTCCCTAGACTACCAAAAACAAAATGGATATATGCTCCGTTTGAATGGAAAAGAGATCCAACGCAAGCGAGTGACAGTGATTAAAGGAGAGCCGCTGCAACGCGAACTTGCAGCATTTATCGAATGTGCGCGCACTGGCATTCAACCACGTGTCACAGGCCATGAAGCAGCTGCAGCTTTAGAACTAGCACTCAAGATCACCACATTGATTCAAGAGAAAAACGCTGAAATCAAAGCATGACTAAATGATGATTAAGATCCACCCGTAATCTGTAATATTTAAAAATTTTTTCCTTTGGATCACTCTCTAAAAATATTCATTCTCTCGGGCGAAGCCAGTGGTGATACGTACGGGGCAGCCCTGATGCAGGCTTTGATCCAGAAAGTTCCCTCTATCTCTTTTATTGGAGCAGGTGGTTCAAAGATGCAGATAGCTTTTCTGAGCAAGCAAATAGAAAGCTCTAAATTAGAAAATCAGGAAGCATCTAACACGAACTTCCACCCACAAACAACAGATCCTCATCACCCTATCAAGCAATTTGAAAACTGGATTGAAGAATCGGCTGTTGTTGGTCTTTGGGATGTGCTTAAAAAATATAGTTATTTTCGAGCCAAGTTCTCTCAATTTCTGCTCCAGCTTCAAGAGGAGAAGCCAGAGGCCATCATCTTGATTGATTATCCAGGATTTAACTTGCGTCTAGCTCAAGCAATCCGCCGTCAAAAGCTTCCCATAAAAATCTTTTACTATATCAGCCCCCAAGTCTGGGCTTGGAATAAAAACAGAATTCCAAAAATGGCACGACTACTGGATCTGATGATTTGTATCTTTCCATTTGAAAAAGAGCTTTACGAATCCTCAGGACTCCCAACAACCTTTGCAGGACATCCCCTAGTGGAAACCATCATGGCCTCCCAAAAAGAGACCCCTCCCCTTTTGCGAGAGAATGACCTTCTAGGCCTTTTTCCTGGAAGTCGAGAACGTGAAGTGCGACACCTTTTTCCAATCATGCTTCAGGCTTTTCGAGAGCTTACCCAAGTAGATTCCAAAATACGATGTGAAGCGGCAGCAGCAACTCCTTATCTTGCTGCTATGATGCAATCAATGGTCCGAGAAGCTGGTGTTCTAATATCCATCACGATAGGAAAAGCTCCAGAACTCATGCAACGCGCCACCTTTGGTCTTGTTTGTTCAGGAACAGCAACTCTGGAGGCAGCTTGTTACGCCCTTCCCTATGCCCTTGTTTATAAGGTTGCTTGGCTGACTTATGTCGTAGGAAAACAATTGATTCGTGTCCCTTTTTTAGGAATTATCAATATCTTAGCAGGTCATCTTATTGTAAGGGAATTTATACAAAGGGAGGCAACACCAAGAGCACTTGCAGAGGAGGCCCTGCGATATTTAACAGATCCCCAAGCCTGCGAACAGGTCAGCAAACAACTTACAGAAGTTACTTCCACACTTCATGGCCAAGGAGCTTACCATAAGGCTGCAGCTACCATAATCTCGGCTTTATAAAAAATATCATGGAATTTCCTAAAAAAAACCTTGAAACCCTCTGGGCACCATGGAGGGTAGAGTACTTCCAACGTGATCATCAATCGAATCATGATTTCTTACTTGAAGCAGCTCACAGCTCAGATGATGCAGCTCACTTAGTAGTTACTCGTCGTAAAAATGCTTTCCTGATCCTTAATAAGTATCCCTACACAACTGGACATCTCATGGCTGTTCCTTATCGAAAAACAGCAGAAATGAGTGACCTCTCAGAGGAAGAGGCACTCGATTTATGGAACCTTGCCATACATGCACAACGACTTCTCAAAGCAGTGGTGCATGCCCATGGCTTTAATCTTGGTTTGAACCTTGGGGCTGCTGGTGGGGCAGGTACTGATGACCATCTCCATCTTCATATCGTTCCGCGCTGGGAAAACGATCAAAATTTTATGCCTCTTCTTGCAGGAGTTCGTATTATTCCAAACGGGCTAGAACAGCTCTATCAAGAACTGCTTCACTATCAAGAAAAAGGGCTCTCTATTTTCTCCTCCTAGCCCGCATATTTCATACCAATCTACTCCGTTAGCCGAGAAGTCAGATAGATACTGCGTTGGACTCCTATTTTGACTTGCCTCATCAGCCTTCGCGGCCTCTTCATCACGATCAGTATGAAATATCGAGGCTACAAAGATATGGGTTACTCAAGTTAATCTAAAACAGTTGCAATAGTTCCTTCTGGATTATCTAAAAAAGTTGCTTCTAGGAGGTCTTTAAAAGGAACAAAATCCCTTACTCTCACTTGCTCTTCTGTTAAAGGAGGTGCTGGAGCATAACGCCTTATATCAGAAGCTGGAAATTTATTATTTTTAGCAGGCACTTTAGGCCCTAGATTTTTTGTCTGAGAAATAACACGGTTAGCAAAAATTCCTGCAGGAGGATTTGTTTTTAATCCTTTGGAGCTTGAGGGAGCTTCCGCCGGTTTATTAGATGTACTGGCCAGTCCTCCTGTTGGTCGTGATGTTGATCCAATTGTCGTGCTCATAATTTTAATTTTATAAAAATCTATTAAAGAATGCTCTCCAATGTCAAAGAGGTAATAACAACTTTTTCTACAGGAAAATTATTGCTGTTGGTAGGAAGAAGACTCATCGATTCCAAAACATCCATTCCCTCAGTAACATGTCCAAAGACTGTGTATTGTCCGTCAAGCTGTGGCATTGGCTCTAAGCAGATATAAAACTGACTCCCATTAGAAGCACGGAGAGGATTGATTTTGTCAGGTAGCCGTGAGGCTGCTACAGCTCCCTTGATGTGAGGGAGCCTAATTTCGGCCGGAATGGTATATCCTGGACCTCCTGTGCCAGAATTATCATGTTCACGGTAGCGGGTATGAGGATCCCCTGTTTGTACAAGCGAGTGAGGAAAGGCTCGATAAAAAAGAAGACCGTTATAGTAATGGCGTGCCACTAATTGTTTAAAATTTGCGACTGTTTGTGGAGCTGCTTTTTCATTAAAGGCGATTACCACACGTCGTTGCTCTTTTTGATTTCCAATACGAACGAGCATCACTGCTACTTGGGAGGAAGATGTAGAAATGGGTTGTGTAGCACAGGCAGTTAGAAAAAGAACCACACCTAGAAAAAGAGAAGTAGGGAAAAAACGCATATTCTTTTATTGAGAGGAGAGAGTGTTATTAATGATGATATTACTTTGATGGACTGACTTAGGATCTTGAGCAATATAATGAGATCGATTTTCACTTCCGCGTCGCAAATAGCCAAGAGCAATAAAGGAGCCAGAATCGATTTGCAATGCTGCACTAGTAATGATTCCAACACTTTGTGATGGGTCTTCTTTTATATAAATATCCATACCAGGGAGGATTTTCTCTTTGGAAGTAAAGCCATAGAGCAGGCGATTGACATGGCCTAGACTCTTGAGGCGTGAAATAACCTCTTGGCCAAGGTAACATCCTTTTTCATAGTCGATACATTTTTCTTCGAGTCGTGCTTCTGGAGGTAAGGTCTCACTTGTGAGTTCAAAACCCCAACGTGGAATTTTTTGCTCAATACGCAGAATTTCTACGAGATTGGGAGAAAGTAATATTGTCGGACCAATTGAAGGCAAAGAGGAAAATCGTGCGGTCTCCAGGTCGGATATTTCATACTCATCGTGTTGAGGAGACTGCAAAGGCTGATGCAGATTAGGAAGGGGAGGATCCTCAACAACGGCTATATGTTTCATACCACTTGAACAAAAGTTCGAGCCGGTTGTATCTATGAGGCTTTTGCAAGACGCATTAGAATCAGTATGAAAGATCTGAGTGAGATCCTTTCCGGGAAAACCGATGCGTGAAATCAGAGTGCCAGGGGCATTCTCAATCTCAGGATGATGCGCAAGAGGTCCAAAAAAATGGATAGTATCAGGAGGAGTGATCACTTCAATGACGACATCGTCGGCAACAAGATAGCGTTCAAGACGCTCTAAAACGACCTTTTCCATCAAAGGATCTGTCTCAATTAAGAATGCCTCTCCCTCGATTGTAATGCTGAGGAGTGCTACAAGACGACCTTTGGGAGTCAGTAGACACGCTGACAAGGAATGCCCTAAAGAAAGCTTGCGAAGGTCGGCTGTGATTTGACCATTTAAATATCGCAGACGATCTGCTCCACTCACACGGAGATACGAAGAGGGAGCGGTGGCAAAAGCGCCACCCTCACTCCGAGCTTTTTTTAAGAGAGCTTTATTTTCTAACGCACTCATAGTACCAAGAGCAGGAATAAGAGGATCCTTCCTGTTTGAGAGCATTAGAGAGAATGGGCTAATGCAGAAAAGTCTTGATCCCCTAAACCTTGAGAGATCAAATTCTCCAGGGCTGCCGCTGTAGTGGCTGTTAAAGGAAGTGCAACGCTATGCTCTTTAGCAAGATCAAGAGCAAGAGAGAGGTCCTTAAACATATTTTTAGTAGAAAAATGAGGTTCAAAATTACCTTGTAACATCAGTGGTAATTTCATTGCAATGACTGGCGAATAGGCAGCATTGTGAATCAACGCTTGATGTAAAGATTGCAAAGGGATTTTTGTGAGTTGAAGCAGTGTTAAGGCCTCTGTGAGAGCGTTGACTTGAGCAGCGGTGATCATGTTAGTTGCAATTTTCACTGTAGTTGCAGAACCAATGGCCCCCATAGGGAGAATCTCTTTTGAAGAAAGCTTTAGAAGTGGCGTGACCTTTTCGATTGCTTCAGATGAGCCACCCAAGTAATAAACCAATTTTCCAGCAGCAGCAGCATCCCTGCTTCCAGTGAAAGGAGCATCTAAAAATTGAGCACCTCTTTTATTGACCAGGGCTGCGGCTTGAAGGGTCTCTTGTGGACTTACAGTTGCATGGTTTAAGACAAGGTGAGACGAATTTAATGCAGGAGAGAGCTGCTCGAGAACCTCGAGTAGGGCGACTCCATCTCTCACAAAAAGTTGAAGAATCGCTGCTGATTCTGCAACTGCTTGAGGAGAGGCCAGGAAATTTGGAAGTGACCGTGGAGAACGGTTCCAAACAAAGACAGAGAAGGTCTTATCATTCTGTAGTATCTCTGCAACCCGCTTTCCGATAATACCAAGTCCAAGAATACCTACTGAGGCATGAAATTGCCTCAAAGCAGGTAATTCTTTTTCTATCATAGATGCATTCAATTCAAAATTGCAGCTCCTAACTAACTCTTCACAGGTGAGGGAGTAGCATTAGTTACAGAAGGAGTTGGTGTTGCAGGGGCTTTTGTTGTAACTGCAGGTGAAGAAGCAGGAGCTTTACCAGGCAGGGACGAAGGCTTCATGGTCGCTGGAGTAATGATTGCTGGTGCAGGAAGGAAATTTTCAATTTTTGCAGCCTGACGCAGTTGCTCCATCTCTGCTTTGAAAGCAGCACGACGTTTCTGGTTTTGAAGATAAGCAATAATGTTAGGTTTGACTTCTGCAAAAGAAGCGGTTCCTGCAGGTTTCTTTTCAGTTACTTTGATGATATGAAACCCAAATTTTGTTTTTACTGGAGTCGCACTTACAGAGCCAACTTTCTGATCGAAGGCTGCTGTGGCAAATTCAGGAACCATCTGACTCTTACTAAAGAAACCAAGATCACCAGCACGTTGTTTAGCACCTGGTTCTTCAGAAAGTTCGGCAGCCAATTTTGAAAAATCTTCTCCTTTATTCGCCCTCTCAATTGCTGCTTTTGCTGCAGCCTCTTTAGCTTTTACAACAGAGTCTGAAGCCCCTTGTGGAACTAAGAGAAGAATATGAGAGGCCTTCACCATTTCTGGATTTTCAAATTGCTTGATATTTTCATTATAAAATTTCTGAGCATCAGCATCTGTTACGGTATCTTTACCTTGGATTTGTTCTTTCATCCATTTTGTTTGACGCATCGATTTTTTTAGATTGGCCGTGAAGAGATCAGTGGTTTGGCCCGATTTTTTAAGTTCAGCATTGAAGGCATCAGGAGTGGGAAATTGTTTTTTAATCTTATCAATCTCAGCACTGACATCAGCATCAGAAACTTCTACTCCTGAAGATTTTTTATCAACAAGCTTTTCCATAATGAGAGCATCTAAAATCTGATGATACCCTTGAATCTTTTGGTCTGCAGTGAGTGTTGCAGGATTCATATTACTCGAGGCCACAGCTTCCTTAAAGGCCTTCTCGAGATCGGCTTTAGAGATCTTAGCTCCATCAACAACTGCTACTGGATCTTTAAGCGCGATAACAGTAGAAGAAGCTCCTGATATTTTTTGATCAGATTCTTTATCCTTACGAACTCCTAATTTTTCTTTTGCCGCAGCCACTGCTTCTTTTGCCTTTGCAAGGGCTTTTTCAGCTGTGCTACCAGAGGTGCTGGTCGCTGATGATGCCGATGAAGGAGCACCGGTAGTGATCGGTGCTGGTGCTATTTGAGCCTGCAGAAGTGAAGCTGCAAAAGGAAGCGTGATGATGAATGTAAGTAATGTAAGATTCTTGTGTGACTTCATAAGTAGTAAATATGTGCCACGAGATGTGCAAAAGCGCCAGTAGAATTTTTAAAAAAATTGAAATTATTAAACTTTTTTGATGATTTACATCCCTCTGTCATTCTGGAAGAGTGTCAATTCTTGCGCTGATGTAGTATATATCAGCCTCTTGCAAGCAGTAGTAGAATCATTGAAATAGTCAAGTGAGCTCACGTGGCGAAATTGGCAGACGCGTACGTCTCAGAAGCGTATGGGTAATTCCATGGAGGTTCGAGTCCTCTCGTGAGCAGTATTTCGTTTTTGCCTTCAATTTAACTCGTATATTTATTAACAGCTCTTTGATCACTGGTTTTTTGATTCATGAATCCCGAATATGTTAAAAGTCTCTTTTGCTCAATTGCAAGGCGCTACGCAATGGCAAACCATTTTTTATCTGCTGGTCTTGATTTTTGGTGGCGCCATTGTGTTGCTCAACAAGTGCAACAATGGAATCCCAAAAACATTCTTGATGTTGCCACCGGCAATGGTGATTTAGCTTTTGCTCTAAGAAAAAAATTACCTAATGCAGAAATTATTGGTGTCGATTTCTGTGCTCCGATGCTCGAACAAGCTCGGTTAACACAAATTCAACAAGCCAAAAAAAAGATCACTGCAAAATCAATCACCTTCCTAGAAGCTGATGGCCTCTCCCTCCCCTACGAAGAAAAATCTTTTGATGTCGTTACCATTTCTTTTGGTCTTCGCAACATGGCTTCCTGGGAGGATGGATTGCGAGAAATGCACCGGATTTTACGACCTAGCGGTCATCTTTTAATCCTCGATTTTTCACTTCCTACCTCCTCTCTCTTGCGTCCTTTATACCGTTTCTACTTGCACCACCTCTTGCCACACCTTGCTGGGTGGGTTACTGGAAATAGTAATGCTTATGAATATATGGGAGGCTCCATTGAAGCATTTCCCTCAGGAAAAGAAATGCTCTCTTTACTCAAAAAATGTGATTTCTTTCATACCACTGCTGCCCCAATGACCTTTGGGATTGTCACTATTTATACGGCATCAAAAAAGAGCTAAATGAAACTACCTCTACCCCAAATCTATTAAAATTTCACGATCGCGAGCTCCATCCTTGGGTCCTAAAATACCACGTTGCTCCAAAATATCGACCACGCGTGCTGCACGCGTGTAGCCGAGGCGAAGGCGACGTTGAAGCATCGATGTAGAGGCTTTCTTTTCTTGACGAATAATCTCCAGGCATTTTGTCACGAGCTCCTCTTCCTCCTCTGTGATATCTTCCTCAGGCATTGTTGCATTAGAGAGTTTGGCCGCAATAGAGGGTTCAAAGATTGGCGAGCTCTGCGCTCCAAGAAAATCGACCACCCTTCCAATCTCCTCATCGGTAACAAGCACTCCTTGAGCACGCAAGACCTTAGCACTTCCTGGTGGTAAATAGAGCATATCCCCCTGTCCTAACAAACGATCCGCTCCATTTTGGTCGAGAATGACTCGGCTATCGAGTTTGGAGGCTACTTGAAAAGCGATACGAGTGGGTATATTAGCCTTGATGATTCCAGTCACCACATCAGCTCTTGGAGTTTGCGTGGCCACAATCATATGGATGCCTGCAGCACGTGCCATCTGAGTAATACGAGCTATAGCCGACTCCACATCTGCAGGAGCCGTTTGCATGAGATCTGCCAACTCATCGACAATAACTACGATAAAGGGCATAAAGTCTGGGATAATAATTTCCTCTTCACGTGAAGATTGATACGGAACTGCTTTTGCAGTAGGTGGCTCCTCTTCGAGCAAGGAGGCAGCAGTGAAATCACCTCCCAGCAAGGGATCGATATTTACCTCTTCAAGGATAGACTCAACAGGCTCCGGTTTTTTTTCCTTATTTGGCTGAGGACGAGCATTAAAACCGCTAATATTGCGAACCCCCGTTTTTGCAAAAATCTTATAACGTAATTCCATCTCATCAATGACCCAGCGGAGTGCAAGTAAGACTTTTTTGGGGTCGGTTACTACAGGTGTCACCAAGTGTGGCAGTTTGTTGTAGATCTGCATCTCCACAACCTTCGGATCGATCATGATAAAACGAAGCGTCTCTGGTGTATGCTTAAAAATAAGACTGGTGATAATCGAGTTGATACAAACGCTCTTGCCACTTCCCGTTGCTCCAGCTACGAGAAGATGTGGCATCTGGGCTAGATCCGCAATAATTGCATTGCCATAGACATCTTTACCAAGTGCTAATGGAAGTTTTGCTTTCGAACTTTGCCAAGCATTACTTTCAAAAAGCTCACGAATAGCCACCGTTACTTTTGTAGTATTGGCGATTTCAATACCTACGGTATCTTTGCCAGGAATAGGAGCTAAAATATTAATGCGTTCTGCACTCGTGGCACGTGCCAAGTCACGTTCCAAATTGGAAATACGATCCACGCGAACACCGCTTGCTGGGTAAAGTTCATAACGAGTAATCGTGGGTCCTTTGGTAATATCTCCAGGCGCTGCCTCAATACCAAATTGTGCAAGAGTATCAATTAAAACACGCTGCACCGACTGTAAAACTGCCGGGTCGGCAGGTTGACGATCGTTGCTTTCATGAGTTTCGAGTAAATCAAAAGAAGGAAGAGTGTAGTTTTCTAAGGCAACATGAGATAACGATCCTGTTTCTGAGTCCATCGCAGAAGAGGGCTTAGGCCGGGCCTTCATCACCTCAGCAAGGGTCGGCTTTTTTGCTGGCACACTAGCATCAATAATTTTTGGAAGAGGGAGATTGGAAGAAGGGGGAGGATTGCTTGCTTCCTCTAGAGATTCTTCAAGGGCGAACTCCTTGAGTGGTCTTTTATTAGGACGTGACACAGTCTTTTTAGTAGAATTTGAAACAGATTCCCTTGTGTTTAAGGGAGAGGATTTTTTTACTAAAAATTGGTTTTTAAAATGATGGACTAATTGAAAAAGTGCTTTTGTCATTATTACCAAAACCTGTTTGGTAGTTTTAATAGGATGAAAGCCCGTGGCTAAAATCAAACTTGTTAATGCTGCGATTAAAAAAACAAAAATAGTACCGACAAGTCCCATGGTATTTTTACCGATTGCAATTCCTAGTGCGTGGCCAAACCATCCACCAGCTCCAGGGATCGCTAAGGTCTGTTTCCATGTAGACGAAAAAAACTTAAAATGGTCGAGGAAATCGAGAAAGTAGGCCCAACTTAAAACAAAAACTAGAGACCATCCAAGACGAATACCAAGGGGGGATTCCTCCCCAAAAAAACAGGAGAGTCCCATTCCAACCAATGCTACTGCTGCAAAAAAGGAGGCTCCTCCAAAAAGAAAGAAACTGAGTCCAGCCATCACAGCACCGAAACGCCCTACAAAATTGAGCGGAACGGGTGATGTTGAGGAGTATTTTGCATAAAACAGCCATGAGGGGAGATCACGAGGATCATAGGAGAGAAGGGCAAGCAATAATAAAACCCCTCCCCCCATAAGGATCAGTCCTATTACTTCATTCCAAGTGCGACGCGATGATGATGATGACATTGATACTATGGGGAAAAATATTGGCTTGTGAGGGAATCAGTGAACTTATCTAACTAAGATTTTCTATAAAGTTGCTCTTCTATTTTGTCTACTCTGACTTGGAATACCTGTTTCGGGATGCTTTCTAGACCAAAATTGAAGCAAGTTATAATTACCTTGAAAACACTCTACCGTTTCTCTCCAGACATTATCAAATGGATCCTCACTATCAGGAGAGTGATAACATTTAAAACCACTTAAAGCCGAATATAAAAAAACACTAGATTTCTCTTTATTTGATTCCTTCATTATTTTTTCTTGGTAATCACTTAATGCCAAATGTGTATTATTGAACGTTTCTATTGTTGCTTGCATTTTTTGGGCATTATTCAAGGTATCAACCACCAAATCTCCCATTTCCAAGGTGCGATTATTTTTTATTTCTTGAATCCTGGTTACAAGCTTTTGAATCTCGGGCACTAAATCCTGTTTCTGTTTTTTAATTTGAAACTCTTCCATTCTACGTTGTAAAAAATCATGAATCAATTGAAGGTCAAATCCTTCCGCAGTTTGATTACTGTCATGAGCTTCATACTCTTCCTTTGAAGCATGCCAGGCATTTTCTGCTGCTTTTATCAACATGTCGAAATAGCTATCATTAGGAGGAGATGTTTTGAACTTCTTTTCAGCCTCTAATTCAGCCTCTAATAATGCATTCCTAGTCTGTTTTGACTGTTCTTGATAAAATGCTTTTGCCATTCTCCCCCATGCTTTTTCTTCTAAAATCTCAGCATCCTCTCTTGAGGTAAACTGTGACCATAATATTTTTATTTTCTCACTAGCCCCCTCACTCTTAAGTCTTGCTTGAGTATCTAATAAATCTTTTCCTCTGCTAGAAAGATTTTTAATATGAAGATTTCTAATAAATTTCGACATATCTTGCGCATGATCAGTGAGCGAGTGGTTTGAACCCTGTTCAAACTCTGTGTCAGGTGATTCCAAAGAATTATTGAAATTCAAAAATTTTATTTTTTCCAATCTCAAACCCAAGCTCTTCTTTTGATAAATCCAGTATTCACGCTGACTCTTACTCTCTTGAAGTCCAGGGTCATTCTCCGGGTCACTAGAGATCAGAGTTTGTTTTTTTTGAATTTTATAGGCATTCTTGGCATTATCGTTAGCCTGTTCTCTCATGCTCTCAAGAGCCGAGATGTTGTGTTGCTGATCTTCCTCATAACTATACTCTGAATGTAATTTTAAAAAGAGCTCCTCCCTCCTTTTTTGCTCCTCGCTGAGTAGAGGAAGTTGTTCTTTTGCAGCTTTTTTTTCTACATGAATGTTGTACATCTGGTTACCTTCTATGCTTAAAACTAGTAGCCCCAAAAAAAGTAATTTAATATTATCAGAATACGAGGTCGTTGGGGTCTCATCCGTGATGGGATTTAAGTCAACTGATGTATCCTTCATCATGAATGTAAACTGATTGGATTTCAGTTCTTCATCGATGCTAGTAATGAGTTCCTTGTCAAAAACTCCCACGATCGAATTAGTAGAATTCGAATTTTTTACTAAAAGAAGCTTCGGTATTGTTACATCTGTTGAATCAGGACCTCTCTCTGCGAGCTCCTTGTGGTACATCCAGTTAACAAAAAAGGGTAGATAGATAGGACTGACAAAAAAAAGTGAATCCTCAGACGATTTCATGATGGAATAGTGATACATTCCTGGCTCACCCATACGTACTATCTTGCTAGTCGCCTCATAGTAATGCTCCGGATCGCTCTGTCCATTTTCATTCAAAAAATCGGCATAAAGAGCAGGTTGAAGAGCTTGAAGGTTTTGAGTAGTTGTTGACGCTTGAAGCAACGTGGAGCAAAAAAAGCAGAAAAGAAAAATGGGGAAACCAAGCATGGAAGATACGATCATTTAAAAGCTAAAGGGTGATAGAGTGTATTTAATGGAAAGGGGTACGTGATAAACTAGCTCTTTTCAATTTAATACACTATACCCAGATATTTTATACTGAATCGTGACGAGGAGGCCGTGAAGGCTGATAGGGTAAGGTGAGTGAGCATTTTGAGCCTGGGCTGTATGCATTCCTAATGTCCAAGTTAAAATGTGAGTCTAACGCAGCATTCATCTGGCTTCCCGACTTACGCAGGTGATCGGAATAAAATATTCGGGCTAGCGAATCTCATCTCCTACTAAATCGTAATCACGTGTTCCTGTAATGACGCAATTCACAAAACTACCAGGTGCCACAGGCTTCACAAAATGAACCCGGCAGTCTACATCCGGGGCATCTCCTTGAGTCCTGCCTAAGTAAGCAGTGTCAGCAAGAACCTTTACCTTTTTTCCCACTTGTGACTCAGCCCACTCACGTGCAATCTGCTGCTGCAAGAGCATTGCCTCTCGAAGACGACGCTGCTTGGTGTTGCCATGAATTTGATGTGGCATTTTAGCGGCACGTGATTCCTCTTCACGTGAGTAAGAGAAAACCCCTAACCTTTCAAAACGAGTCTCACGTATAAAATCAAGCAGGCTCTCAAAATGCTCTTCGGTTTCTCCCGGAAATCCGACAATAAAGGTTGTCCTAATAACAAGCTCTGGAATACCTGAACGAAGGCGAGCTATGAGATCCACGATATGTTGACGACCTGTTTCACGTTTCATAGCGGCCAGCATCTCTTCATGGATATGCTGGAGGGGAATATCAATATAACGTGTCACTTTGGGATTACGGGCAATAGCAGCAATTAAATCATCACTCCAGTGAGCAGGATGTGTGTAAAGAAGTCGTATCCAAAAATCTCCCTCGATCTTGCCCAATGCATCGAGTAAACCAATCAAACTAGGACCACGGGCAGCATCGACTTCTTGACGTGGGCCTGCTTTCTCTTCCCACTGATCCATTCCAAAATAGGTTGTATCTTGGCTGACTAAATTAATTTCTTTGACCCCAGAGACAACGAGTCCCTGGACCTCTTTTACTACAGACTCTATGGTACGACTACGATGTCGTCCCCGCATACGTGGGATGACACAGAAGGAACAGGGATGATTACACCCTTCAGCAATCTTGACATAGGTCGTATGAGCTGCGGTGAGACGCACACGGGGAGTATCAAAATCAGGAATGTAGGCAGCACGACGGGAAACAGTGACCCTATCTTCTTGAGAAACATCCTCCTCAAAAAGCCGATTAAATATTTCTCCAGCGCGCGAGATCTCATCAAGCCCCAAAAAAGCATCCACTTCAGGAAGCTGCTTTGCTAGGTCTGCTGAATAACGCTGTGAAAGACATCCCCCGACCACAATTTTCTGCTCTGTTTTGCTTCCATGAAGCCGTTGTCGGTGGGCTTCTAAAATGGCATTAATGCTCTCTTCCTTGGCAAGATCGATAAAGCCACAGGTATTAACGAGCACGACATCGGCCTCTTCATTTTTTTGAGTTAGCTCGTACCCATGACGAGCAGCATCTCCAAGAAGAATCTCAGCATCAACGAGATTTTTGGCACATCCTAGACTAACCAAGCCGACTTTACGTTTTATGGGAGAGGAAGAAGACATGAATAAAAAATGAAATGATTGGGCAAAGAGTCTATAGCATGAAAAAATTAAAGCCAATGCCCCATGTTAAAAAAATAAAAATATTCTTATCCCATTAAAAACGGAAAACTTACCCCTATTTCTATTTCCACTCCCGGAGCAGCTCTGCTGAAAAATAGCTCAGGATCATCGAGGCCCCTGCACGCTTGATTGCGAGCAAAGCCTCGTTACGAGTAGCATCGTAATCAAGCCATCCAAGTTGTGCTGCAGCACAGATCTGAGCGTACTCTCCAGATACCTGATAGGCAGCTACCGGAAGATCCGTTGCTTCTCTTACTGCCCTAATCACATCCAGGTAGGCTCCTGCAGGTTTTATCATTACAATATCTGCACCCTCCTCTTCATCGAGCTTCACCTCTAAAAGTGCTTCACGAATATTAGCCGGATCCATTTGATAGCTTTTTTTATCTAATGGAGAGTCACCAACTTTACTTCCAAGGGCATCCCTAAAAGGCCCATAATAGGCCGATGCGTATTTAGCTGAATAGGCCATGATCCCCCGATCTTGAAGAGAGGCCGCATCAAGAGCATTTCGAATGGCCCTTACTCGACCATCCATCATGTCAGAAGGAGCAACAATATCTGCTCCTGCCTCGGCTTCCATCACGGCAAGACGGGCAAGTAATTCAACCGTGGGATCATTAACAATATGTCCAGCCTCATTAAGCAAGCCATCGTGTCCATGGGAGGTATAAGGATCTAGAGCTACATCGGCAATTACTAGAAAACGAGGTGATATTTTTTTGATTTCTTTAATAGCACGAAAGAGAATATTTTCAGAAGCTACGGCATGCATTGCTCTCTCATCTTTGTGAGCCGGATCAATGCAAGGAAAAAGAGCCACAGCGCTCATTCCCAGATCTGCAAGAGAACGACACTCCTCCAGAAGCGATATTATTGTATGACGCACAATTCCTGGCATCGACTCGATTTCCTGAGGCTCTCCTCCACCCCCATGAAAAAAAAGAGGCTGTATAAAATCTTCTCTGTGAAGCTTGGTCTCTTGAACAAGAGATCTGATGGAGGCTGTGTGGCGGTTGCGACGTGGTCGACGCAAAAGATTAAGAGAAGTATTCACAGGGATAAAGGAACAGTAATATGCAATTCAAAGTGAACCATAACTGAAAACTAGATTCCCTTTCAATCGCGAAGCGCCATCGTGAGTAAAAAACACTCTCCGCTTTTCAATAATTACGGTCTACTCAACAGTCACGCTTTTCGCTAAATTGCGTGGTTTATCGACATCACACCCTAGAGCCACGGCTGTATGATAGGCAAAGAGTTGAAGTGGGATCGTTGAGAGTATTGGTGTTAAATAATCAGGAACTTTAGGAATGGTAATGAGATGATCACAAAGAGACTCCAGCTCACCAGTCTCTCCTTCTGTGCCGATGGCAATCACAGGACCTTTACGAGCTTTAACTTCCTGAATACTGCTTACATTTTTTGAAAAGACAGCATCATGCGGAGCAATAAAAATGGATGGAGTCTCTTCATTAACCAAGGCAATAACCCCATGCTTGAGTTCTGCACTTGGATAACCGCTTGCAGCAATATAGCTAACTTCTTTCAGCTTTAATGCTCCTTCTAAGGCAACAGGGTAATTGAACTGACGTCCCATAAAGAGCATGACTTGAGATGCTGCATAGCGACGGGCAATCCCAGCAATTTGTTCATGGAGCTCTAATGTTTTTTTAATTTTTTCTGGAAGAGCTTCTAATTCAGCAATAATTTTCGTCCCTTCAGAGCTCGAAAGATTTCGAATGCGTCCCAATAAAAGTGCGATTAAGGTCAAAATAGTTACCTGTGAGGTAAAGCTCTTTGTTGCTGCAACCCCAATTTCAGGCCCAGCGTGCATATAAACACCTCCGTTGCTTTCACGAGCAATGGTACTTGCAACATTGTTGCAAATACCAAGCGTACGATGCCCTTTGCGTTGGCTCTCTCGAAGTGCTGCCAGCGAGTCTGCAGTCTCACCGCTTTGGCTTAAAACGAAAACGAGGGTGTCCTTGGTCATCGGCAAATTACGGTAACGAAATTCACTGGCAAATTCACACTCTGTTGGCACCTGAGCTAGAGACTCGATGAGATATTCTCCCACCATAGCGGCATGCATTGCTGTTCCACAACCGGTCAACACAATTCGTTCCACTCCACGAAGCTCGGCATTGGACATTTCTAGACCACCTAGCTTTGCCGTTGCTTCTTCTAAAGAAAGGCGTCCTCTCATTGCTTCATGAACAGTATGAGACTGTTCAAAAATTTCTTTAATCATGTAATGAGGGTAGATCCCCATGTCCATATCGTGAACTAACTCCTCAACAGTAGTAATATTATACGGAGTTCCATTTCCTTGAAGATTGGAAATAGTAAATCCATCACGTCGCAATGCTACAATTTCATAATCGTTTAAATAAACGACATCACGTGTATGCATCACAATAGCACTCACATCACTTGCTAAAAAATGTTCACCAATGCCGATCCCAAGAACGAGGGGGCTTCCACGGCGTGCTCCAATCATCACCTCAGGAACATCAGCATGAAGAAGAGCAATACCATAGGTTCCATCAACACGTCGTAGTGCTTCTCGCACTGCTTCCACAAGGGCCTTTTCTGTTTTTTCACCGATAAGATCAAAAGCACGCCCTATCAGATGAGCCAAAACCTCAGTATCGGTCTGTGATACGAATTGATGCCCCTCCTCTTCAAGCTGAACCCTTAACTTAGCATGGTTTTCGATAACACCATTATGAACGAGGGCTAATCGACCAGAGGCATCTAAATGAGGATGCGCATTAGCATAGGTAACCTCTCCATGAGTAGCCCAACGAGTGTGACTTATACCAACATGACCCTGCAATGGTTCTTTGATAATAAGATCACGAAGATTTTGAATTCGACCTGGTGTTTTTCTAACTGAAAGGTTTCCATCATGGGTAACAGCGATACCCGAAGAATCATAGCCACGGTACTCCAATCGAAACAGCCCCTCTAACAATATTGGCACTGTCTCCTTTGCTCCTACATATCCTACAATTCCACACATATCTTGATTCCTTGGAAAATTTAATTTTAGATGCTACCGCTTCTACTTGACCTCGTGCTTTCTGTAAGTTTGAAAACATATCACGTAATAAACCACGCGATCCAGTAACTAGCCTACTTCGCAAGAGGAATATAAAAGGACCTGATGAAAACTTCAATGACTAAGAACAAACTCAGTTCCATCAACGCACCGCTCTTTTCCTATTACGTGTTATCATTTTATTACGATATTGAGTAATCTCAAAAACAGAATACTCCTTAAAAAACCATTTTTAAAAAACCATGGACGATCATCGAATCACCTCACCCAATTTAAGAACCGTGGCTATTATCATGGGAGGTGGAGCTGGAACACGGCTTTTTCCACTCACCCAAGAGCGAGCCAAGCCAGCTGTACCGATTGGGGGAAAATATCGTCTTGTTGATATTCCCATTAGCAACTGCCTCAACTCTGGTATTCGGGGGATCTATGTGCTTACCCAATTTAACAGCACCTCATTGCATCGTCATATCAACGAAAGTTACAAGTTTGATGCCTTCAATCATAGCTTTGTCGAAATTTTGGCCGCACAACAAACACATCAGCACTCCGACTGGTATCAGGGCACAGCTGATGCAGTACGACAAAATCTTCGTACATTCCTAGATCGTGATTACGATTATTTTATTATTTTGAGCGGTGATCAACTCTACCGCATGGATTATCGAACTATTCTCAATCAGCATATTCAAACTGGTGCAGACCTCACTATATCTTGTATCCCGGTCAATCATGAAGCTGCACCAGGATTTGGGATTATGGAAACGGATGATCAGCTTCGCATCATTCGGTTTGTTGAAAAACCAAGTGACCCGCGTCTGCTTGAAGGACTCTGCATCAAACCTTCTCTTCTCATGAGAATGGGAGAAACCTCGAATCAGAAGCTCTACCTGGCTTCTATGGGAATCTATCTTTTTAATCGACAGGTACTCATCGATTGCTTGGATAACGAACTTCCTGATTTCGGGAGAAATATCATTCCCGCTGCTATCAAAACGCACAATGTTCGCACCACTATTTTTCGTGGATACTGGGAGGATATTGGAACTATCCGTGCTTTTTTCAATGCCAACCTTCAACTCACCGATTCCAATCCCTCTTATAGTTTCTATGAGTCGGGATCACCTATTTACACACAATCTCTCTTTTTACCAGCGAGCGTAATTGAGTATGCCACGATTCAAAAAGCTATTATTTCTGATGGGTGCATGATTAATGCTGCCTCCATTGATCGCTGCGTGATTGGTATTCGGAGTATCATTAAACCTGGAACACATTTAAAAAATACTGTTGTGATGGGTGCTGATTTTTACGAATCAGAATTTAAAGATCCAATTGGAGATGTTCCTTCCATCGGCATTGGTGAGAATTGTTTTATTGAAAATGCCATCATCGACAAGAATGCACGGATTGGTAACAATGTAACAATCTCACCTCAAGGAAAAGAGAATGATCACGAAGGACCAGGCTATTTTATTCGTGATGGAATTGTAGTAATTCTGAAAAATGCCATTATTCCTTCTGGCACCAGAATTTAAGCAAGGAAATCAGGAGTGTGATAAGATTCCACTTATTCTCCATGCTATTCCATCATACATTTCACTCATCAACGTGAATGGAAACCGGGTCAGCAACACTCTGCCCGAGGAAGATTTCAAGCTCTACGCAACATTCACACGGGGTCTCCGCTCTCCTCAGGTGATTAGAATGAAATATCCGTGCTAGGATCCTATTTTCCATTTAAATTCACTTTTTAATTTTGAGATTTTTACTTATCAGATGACTCTATGAAATTCATAAAACACTATTACCGACTCCCTTTTTTGTTCATAACACTCTTTTTTCTTTCTGGGTGTCTCTATGACTTTCCTCCTAGTAAACCATCGTCTCAGATTGACACTTGGTTGTTAGGCCAATGGACAGCGCAGGATAAAAGCGGAAAGATTTTTGAGGCTGTGATCACTCCCATTAATAATACCCATTACCATGTCACTTTTTGTGATAAGGATAAAAATAATGCTCTTCCTTGGGAATTTGAAGGTTGGATTTCTCGTGTTGGCAACCTTAGATTCTTAACGCTTCAATCACTTTCCAGCAACCCTCGATTTCATGGCAAATATCTTTTTCTCCACTACGAACTCATGAAATCAGAAACAGATAAAGAGAATGGAGTTATAGCTCGACAAATTCGTATTTCAGAACCTCAACTCCCAGCATCTGACATCACTCTTGACTCTTATCACCTTCGTCAGGAGATCACAAAAAAAGCAAATCAAGGAACACTTCTTCTTCCGGATAAAGCTCCATTAGGTTTTTCAGTCTGGACAAGAACGGGAGGAGAGATCACCTGGCCAAAACAGAGGCTTTTTTAGCCTAACCCGCATATTTTATACCGATTGTTACGAGGAGGCAGTGAAGGCTGATGGGGCACCACCGGCGTTCGGGAGGCCGCTGGGAGGACTTGCCACCGCTGGGAGGACTTGCCACCGCTGGGAGGACTTGCCACCGCTGGGAAGACTGCCACTGCTGGGAAGACTGCCCTTAACCCGGATGTTTCATACTGATCGTGACGAGGAGGCCGCGAAGGCTGATGGGGTAAGGCAGGCGAGCATTTTGATGCAGGGCTGTATGTGTACATACTGCCCAAATCAAAATGTGAGT
>WBXG01000007.1 GCA_008932965.1 Verrucomicrobiota bacterium | reverse complement strand
TGGGTGTCAGACGGCAATTGCCGTAGCAAGTCTAGCAACAGAAATGATCCGAGGAAAAACTGCTTCAGAAGCACTTGCCCTCTCGAGCCAAGAACTCTCAGCCCCCCTTGGAGCCTTGCCTCCTATGAAAATTCATTGCGCCCAGCTCGTCGAAGAGGCCTTACAAGCAGCACTGGCTCCAGAAAAAAAAGCCCCCTCCTCTCAAACATCCACTGCATTAGCCTCCACTCTTGTGGATCAACTTCAACCGCCTCAAGGAAAAATCAAAATTAGGGTTATTCCAAAGCACTGAATTAGAAAAAGAGGTTTAAACTAGCATTAAGTGATTCCGAAAAGTATTCTCATCTGATATTTATAATGAAATAATGCCGGTATCTCTTTGTCTTTAGTACTTTTTATCTATGAACGCACCACAAGAAATTGTCCTTAAACGTGACTGTGACGCCATCCAAATCCCAAGCGGCACGACACTTATCCTTCCAGCAGGCACTCAAGTTATTGTGACACAATCCCTCGGCGGGACCTATACAGTAGCAACTCCAGGAGGGCTTGCCCGCATTAATGAAAAGGATGCTGATGCCCTGGGGTTGGAAAAAATAGAAGTGGTAGCTCCCATCAAAACAGTTCCTGAGGGAACATTAGAAGAGGCGGTTTGGCAACAACTCAAAACGGTTTTTGATCCTGAAATTCCTGTCAATGTGGTCGATCTAGGCCTGATTTACGACTGTATCATAACACCACAAGAGAACGGCTCCACTCGTGCTCATGTGAAGATGACTCTTACTGCTCCAGGCTGCGGCATGGGACCTACCATTGCTGCTGATGCCCGTGCAAAAATCCTCACGATTGAAGGAATCGACGAAGCGGAGGTCGAGCTAGTATGGGATCCAGCATGGAATCAAAATATGATCAGTGAGGCCGGGCGCATGAAGCTTGGAATGGTATAGAAACTCTTTCGAGGAAACTTCCATTCCCCTTTGATGAGACCTTTTTTAGAATCATCGCCACTTTTAAAGCATAAATTCCATTTTTTCCTTGCCCTACTTAGGGGCTTAGGAATAACCTCCACCCCTTATGAGTCAACATCCTAGTCTTAAAGGCTCCAGTTCTATTGTCGCCAAACGAAGCGTGCTCAAACGTTTTGAACGCGTCGACTTATTGAAAAAGCGCTCTCAGTGGAAAGAGGGACAAAGAGTTCTTGGGTTGCCGAAAACAAAACCCGACGCCTAGTCTTATTTAAAATAACTCTGCAGTGAATGAGACTCCTGCGAAAGAGTAGTTTACTCCTCTGTGGGGAACCGGTGTTATCATCGGCTTGAACCTTCTTGCATCCTCGTATTCTCTTACTTGAAGTGGCCCTTTTTTAAAAAATCATTCTTATTCTACGTTGCTTGATTGTCACAAGAAATAGAGTGATAAAAGTTTTTTCTCTTCCAAAGTGACGCTTTCCTATTTTGAAAACTCCATTTTTCTCCGAGCCCCATCAGCCTTCGCAGCCTCCTCGTCTTAATCAGCGTGAAATATCCGCGTTAGATGGGATACGTATTAATAAATTTCTTGCCTCGGCTGGTTTTGGGTCACGACGTTCTGTGGAAGAACTGATCCTCAAGGGTTCAGTGGCAGTTAATGGTAGCTTCTGTCGTAATTTATCAAAAAAAATCGCTCCTCAGGATGATGTCCGAGTGAACGGAAAACAAATACGACAAGCTCCTCTGCGCTACTTATTGCTGCATAAACCAGCTGGTTATGTTTGCACTCGTTCCGATCGTTTTGCTGCGAAAACCATTTTTGATCTTCTTCCTTCAGAGGCCTCCACACTCTTTCACGTTGGCCGCCTGGATAAGGAAAGCGAAGGTCTCCTGCTTATCACCAATGATGGCGCTTTGTCTCAGCAGCTCCTCCATCCCTCACGTGGAATTGATAAAGAATATGAGGTGATTTTGGACCATCCTTTTACTGAAAAAGCTGCTGCTGCCTTGAAAAAAGGAACATGGATTGAGGGAGCGGTCGCTCGTGTTGAATCGGTAACCCAACTCGGACCATGTAAAATCAAACTCGTCCTGCATCAAGGCTTGAAGCGCCAGATCCGTGTGATGCTTGGTCAGCTCGGTTTTGATGTCAAGCGACTCGTACGCACGCGCCTTGGCCCGCTGAAACTACGCCAACTCGGATTAGGAAAATATCGAGAGCTTACCACTCAAGAACTTGAGACTCTAGTCAAAGCTACTGCAACATCACCAGCGAGAGTACGAGTGGTCCCTTCTAAAAAAAAGAATGTGCCATTGCGCTTTCAAAGATCACCTTCCTCTGAGAAAGAAAAAAGAAAACACCCACTACTCCGAGCATCTCAAAAAATGTGACATTGAGAGATTTTTTTTTACTTCTGAAATACTATTTTAGTCTAAAAAATTGGCGCTGATTGTAACGAGAAGGCCGCTAAGGCTAAAGGGGCACCACCGAAGGTCGAGAGACTGCCGACTGCCTTTAGAAGCCCTAGAAAGCCCTAGAAAGCCCTAGAAAGCCCTGAAAGAGCGAGAGCGAGCGAGTCAACGCAGATGAGTATTTTGATGACGGCTGTATGTTTCATACTGCCCGAGGCGGACTTCGAGATCAACGCAGCATCCATCCTGGCTTCCCGGTCTTCGCAGTAGATCGGTATGAAATATGCGGGCTAATGACTAAAAGAACACGCTGCAACCGGCCCGATTAAAAATCAGCATCCCTTGACTTTTAGAAGAGCAGAAATGAATATTACTCATTCATAGTTAAAAATATTTAAAACTCTCCAATTGAAAAAAAATAGCCTCTTATCCCTTTGTGTCCTGCTGCTATTGCTTGCTTGCAAGGCCGTCCAGGCTGCTCCTCTAACCAGTGTTGAACCGGAATATGTGATTGTTACTGGTGGTCCTTCGCTTATCGAATGGGAGCGTTTTAAAAAAACACCCCATGATCATTGGTGGGCTAATTTTATCCATGCATCGCGGATTCGTCTGAGTGAACTACGTGCCAAGGAGGGCCCTCATGCTTTGATTACCTGGCTTGTCTATCGTCCGAGTTACGAGAGGCGGAGTACTCACCAAGAAAAAAGAGACCTCCTTGCTGATATTATTTCAGTTCAAAAAAAATATAACCTCCACTTGGTTTTCTTTAATTCCCACCAACAACTCATCCATTATCTCAATAACGGTCAGCCACGCGACCAAGTTAAGATCGTCGATTTTGAATATTTTGGTCATTCTAATCGCGCTTGCTTCATGTTTGATTACAGCAATCAAATCGACACGGGATCCAAAGCATGGCTTCATGAAAAGGAGCTCTATGAAATTAGTCCGATCGACTTTGCCCCTCATGCCTTCATTAAAAGCTGGGGATGTCACACTGGAGAAAGTATGAGCAAATGCTGGTACCGAAGTCTCAAGCAACCGATGATTGGTGCGATAGGACCTACCGATTATAGTAACAGCGACGATTCCTCATGGCATCCATCACTGATGCCTCATGGACGTTGGTCTCAATGATTCCGTGATCTCCTCTATTCCTGTGAAAATTCCTTCCCCTTTACATAGTGCTGCGCTCTATTTTTGGCGTGCACTGCGACTTCGTTGTCCTCTCTGTGGAATTTCTCCAATTTTTATTCCACTATTAAACACGCGTTCTCTGCGTGACTGGTTTACCCCATTAGATGGTTGCACTCGTTGCGGCTACCCTTATGAACGAGAACCTGGTTATTTTTTAATGTCTATCTGGGCGATTAATTACGGCTTAGGAAGCCTTTTTGGAATTATTATTTATCTCATTTTAGAATCTCTTTATGACCTTCCTATCTGGTATTTGATTGGACTTGTTGTCGTTCCTATCATTCTTTTTAATTTCTTTTTTGCACGCCATGCCAAATCTTTATTCCTAGCAATCGATCTCTTTTGCGATCCCCACATCAAAGAAGAGGGGGATCATGGTAGAGACGATATGAGACCGCTACCCCCACAACCGATCCCACCAAGCGGAGAAGGTCAAAGCATTCCACAGCACAAAGAACAACGAGTGTTGGCCACTGCTACTAGGAGGTAACATGATTTACCTTGACTACAATGCAACGACCCCTATTGACCCAGGGGTATATGCAGCAATGCTCCCTTTTATGGAAAAGGAGTATGGAAATCCCTCCAGTATGTGCACTCTTGGACGAACAGCAGCTCATGCCCTTATGGAGGCACGTTCTCAGGTAGCAGCACTGATAGGAGCTCGCTCGTGCGAAGTACTTTTCACAAGTGGTGCCACCGAATCAATAGCAACAGCATTTCATTCCGCTCTAAGCTCTAATCCATCAAAGCGTCATATCGTGACATCCACCACAGAACATAGTGCAACACGCAACCTGTGTCATGAGTATGAAACTCTCGGCTATGAGATAACAGAGCTTTCAGTTGATTCTTCGGGAATGCTCTCCCTCGATGCATTAGAAGAAGCGATCTCCCCCTCAACAGCCCTTCTCTCCTTGATCTGGGCCAATAATGAAACGGGCGTAATTTTCCCAATAGAAACAATAATTGAGATCACACAAAGAAAAAAAGTAACCCTTCATCTCGATGCAGTTCAGGCTATCGGAAAAATACCAATCGATTTATCAAAACTTCCTATCGATTATCTGTCGCTCTCAGGTCACAAAATCTATGCACCCAAAGGGATTGGTGCACTCTATGTTCACCGACACACTCTCTTTAGACCTCTTTTTCCTGGCTCTCAAGAAAATGGACGCCGCGGTGGCACCGAGAATGTTGCTTCATGCATTGCTTTAGGAAAAGCAGCAGAACTAGCACACCAGATGCTCCTTCATGAAATGAAGCGTGAATGCGCCTTGCGCGATCGCTTAGAAAAAACATTATTAGAAAAGATAGAAGGAGTTTCTCTCAATGGAGTTAAAAAAAATCGCCTCTCCAATACAAGCAACCTCTGCTTTCATGGGATTCAAGCAGTGGAGGCACTACTCCTTTTAGATCTGGAAGGTCTCTGCTGTTCTGCTGGATCTGCCTGCAATACGAAATCGAAAACCCCCTCCCATGTCCTCTCAGCTATGGGACTCACTCATGATGAAGTAAGCTCGAGCCTACGCTTTTCTGTAGGACGTTTTTCCACAGAAGAAGAAATCGATCATGCATTAAACATCATTCCACGTGTGGTTCAAAAACTCAGAGAACTTGCTCCCTAAAATTGCAGATACCAAAGTAGAAGCAGAGGCCATGATATCGGAACTTTTTTTAAGAATGTTTTTTACAAAGCTTCCTCACTCCCCGATGGTAGCTGGAATTTAACACTCTCAACATGCCTGCTAAAATCTTCACTAATAAAGATGCTCACTTAAAACATCTTAAAAACAAGTGTTGCGCTGTGATCGGCTTTGGTTCTCAAGGCCACGCTCAGGCACTCAATCTCAAAGAGAGCGGAATCAATATTATAGTAGGACTTTATCCTAAAAGTAAAAGTCGCTCGGTGGCTTCCAAGCTAGGATTTCAAGTCATGGATACTGCAGAAGCAGTCAAAAAAGCTGATATTATTTTTCTAGCAGTTCCAGATTTGAAAATAGCTTCTGTTTTTCAAACAGAGGTAGAACCGCACCTCACTGAAGGAAAAACTATACTCCTCGGCCATGGCTTTGCGATTCATTACAAAACCATTTCTCCTAAAAAAGAGATTAATGTGATTATGGTAGCTCCTAAAGGTCCAGGAAATTTAGTGCGCCGTCAGTTTATCAAAGGAGAAGGGGTACCTGCACTCATTGCCATCCATCAAGATCCTTCTAAAAATTCAAAAGCGGTGGCCCTCGCTTGGGCCAAGGGGATCGGAAGCACACGTGCGGGTGTCTACGAAACCACCTTTCGTGAAGAGACTGAAACCGATCTTTTCGGTGAACAAACCATTCTCTGTGGTGGTATTAGTGCTCTTATCCATGCTGGATTTGAAACACTCATAGAACACGGCTACCAACCTGAAATAGCATATTTTGAAGTGCTTCATGAATTAAAACTGACCGTCGATCTCATTCATGAATCTGGGATTAGCGGGATGCGTTCTTCCATTTCTGAAACAGCAAAATATGGGGATGTCGCTGTAGGACCAAAAATTATCGATGCTTCAGTAAAAAAACGGATGAAACAAGTGCTTCATCATATTCAATCCGGTAAGTTTGCCCAAGATTGGATCAATGAAGATCAGCAAGGACGCAAAAATTATCATACTCTTCTTAAAAAAGGAGAAAAGCATCCCATAGAAAGAGTGGGAAAACGCCTCCGAACTACCATTCCCTGGATCAAGAAAAACAGGGGTCAGGTTAAGAATATTGACAAAAGCAAGTGAACAGAACTTTTAACCCGGATATTTCATACTGATCGTGACGAGGAGGCCGCGGGGGCTGATGGGGTGAGGCAGGCGAGCATTTTGATGTAGGGCTGTATGAGTCCCTACTGCCCGAGGAGCAATTCGAAGCTGACGCAGTATCCATCAGGTGTTCGCAAGCCGCAGCAGAATCGGTATGAAATGGGCGGGTTAGCCTGACCCTTATTTCCTTTTTTCCAATTTTGAAATTGTACACTTCCGCTAATGCTACTAATTTAAATACTTACTTCGCTAGGATATTCCAAACTCATTGGACCAAGTAGCTAAAAATTACCAAACTTCTAAATACTCTTTTTATGATTTCTACTATTCAACAATATCTCGGATCAGAAGCAGACTCACTTCTCACGCACAAGTCGATGACCATTGCAAAAGAGCTTTTGAATTTACCCGGGCCTGATTTTGTAGACCGTATTTTTTCTCATTCTGATCGTAATCTACGTACTTTGGGCAATCTACAGCGGATGTATGCTCATGGCCGCCTTGGTGGAACAGGCTATCTTTCCATACTCCCGGTTGATCAAGGAGTAGAGCACTCTGCAGGTGCTAGCTTTGCAAAAAATCCGATCTATTTTGACCCTGAAAACATTGTACGATTGGCTATTGAGGCAGGATGCAGTGCCGTTGCCTCTACTTGTGGTGTGCTTGGAATGGTTGCTCGTAAATATGCTCATCATATTCCTTTTCTCGTAAAACTTAACCACAACGAATTGCTCACCTACCCCAATAAACATCAAGAAATTATGTTTGGTACTGTTGAAGAGGCCTACGACATGGGAGCAGCTGCAGTCGGAGCCACGATCTATTTTGGTTCTGAAGATGCCGACAAAGAAATTGTTGAGGTTGCAGAGGTCTTTCATCATGCTCATGAGCTTGGAATGGCTACTGTCCTCTGGTGCTACTTGCGTAATCCGGCATTCAAAAAAGACAAGGATTATCACGTTTCGGCCGACTTAACTGGCCAAGCTAATCATCTCGGAGTCACCATCGAAGCAGATATCATCAAACAAAAACTTCCTGAGAACAATGGCGGCTACAAGGCTCTTAATACAGGTAACTCCAGCTATGGAAAGCTCGATGAACGCATATATACTGAACTTACTTCAGACCATCCTATTGACTTGTGCCGCTATCAAGTAGCCAACTGTTACATGGGACGTGCTGGGCTTATCAACAGTGGAGGAGCTTCGGGCGAACACGATTTTGCTGATGCTGTTAAAACAGCTGTGATCAATAAACGTGCAGGAGGAACAGGCCTTATCTGCGGACGCAAAGCCTTTCAGCGCCCCATGGCTGAAGGAATTCAATTGATTCAGTCCATTCAAGATGTCTATCTCTGCAAAGAGGTAACCATAGCCTAGCACAGATATTTCACACTGAAATGTTATAAGGTAAGCGGCCTGGTATAGAAACCAGACGTGACAGGAAGACCACCAGAGCGATTACTAACTCAGTTGTTAGGTTAGTAAGCCCTTAAAAAAGAAACGAGCTGGATCGCGCGAGTCAAAGAAGGCGATGGTGGCTGTGTGAGCACCCACTACTTGAGGAAGATTTCGAGCTTATCCACCATGAACTATTCTAAAATTTCAGATCAACTTTCCTGTGCATTTCAACATAATTTTGACGAAGATCTTGAAATGGGGGCCTCTCTGGCTCTCTATCACCGCGGAGAAAAAATCATCTCTTTGTATGGGGGATGGTGTGATACATCACAAACGAAACCCTGGACGGAGAGAACACTCTCGCTGATTTGGTCAGCAGGAAAAGGAATTGCAGCTACTACTCTTCTTCATGCTCTTGAAGAAAAAAACATTTCTTTAGAGGAAAAAGTGGCTACATTCTGGCCAGAATTTGCACAAGCCGGTAAAGAAAATATTACTATTGCTCAACTCCTCTCGCATCGCGCTGGTCTTGCTGCACTCGACCAAAAAGGGCTTTTGCTTACTGATCATGCAGGAATTGTTGAGGCTCTTGCTAAGCAGCCATCTAACTGGCCCTACGATGGGAGCCATGGTTATGGGGCTCGTACTTTCGGCTCTCTTGTAGATGAACTCTTAAGGCGTCTTTGCGATGGAGTCCCCCTCTCCTCCTACTGGCGCACACATTTTGCAGACCCTTTTGAAATTGATCTTTGGTTTGGTCTTCCGGAGGCACATCTCGATCGAGCAGCAACTATTATACCACCTAAAACCGCAGCTCCACCAAGTGATTTTAGCGCTGCTTACATTGATCCTACTACCCTGACACGACGAGCATTCATAGAACCCGGAGGAAGTTTTCCAATGGCATCCATGAATCGTCCAGAGCTACGTCGAGCCTCTATTGTTTCTTCAGGTGCTATTAGTAATGCTGCTGCACTTGCCAAATTTTACTCACTTGTGGCCATGGATGAGGATCGTCCTTTTTTTAATAAAAAAACACGCGACCTCATGGAAACACCAATGGCATCTGGAATAGATCGGGTACTCCAGCAGGAAACTTTTTTCTCAGCAGGATTAATGGTAAATAATAACTCCAAGATCATGGGAAAAAATCCTCGAGCTTTTGGCCATCCAGGAGCAGGAGGAACTCTTGCCTTTGCTGATCCAGAACGTGAATGGGGTTTCGCCTATGTACCCAATGTGATGCATCATGGTGTTCTTTCAGGGCCACGAACACAGCGTTTAGTTAATGCACTCTATTTGTAACTTCTATAATTGTTATCATTGCTACCACTTCTGCGCTCTCCTTGATAGTCCATCCTCAATTAACCCGCATATTTCATACTGGTTCGTCGCAAGGCGCCTCGAATCCTGATACAGAAACCACCTGCGGTCGGGAGACCGTGGTGGAGACTGCCCTGGCTTTAGGGGGCAGCCCTGAAAGGGCGAGACGAACGGGAGCGAGCGAGTCAACGAAGGTGATGGATTGCGACGACGGCTGTAGTTTGACTCGCTCGCTCTCGCTCGTCTCGCCCTTCGGGTTGTCGCTTTGCGACAATCTCTCCCGCAGCTTCCCCGCTGCCGGTAGTCATACTGCCCGAGGAGCAATTCGAGACTGACGCAGTATCTATCAGGTGTTCGCAAGCTGCAGCAGAATCGGTATGAAGTAGGCGGGTTAACCCATAAATAGATCCATCTGCTTTCATTGAGATCAGACACTACTTGACCAATGTGAAAACTAGCTTAGTGTTATTGCCTGATTCGAAACTTGAATCGCCACGATATTTCTTAAACCGAATATTTCATACTAGTCGTGACGAGGAAGCTGCGAAGGCTGATGGGGCAAGGCAGACACGTATTTTGATGCAGGACTGTATGAGTAGGTACTGTCCAAGTCAAAATGGGAGCCTAACGCAGCATCCACCCTTGCTTCCCGTCTTCCGTAGTAGATCAGGATGAAATATTCGGGTTAAAGCCATTTTATAATAAGAAATTTTCATAACCCCCTCTTTTATTAAATTTAATTCATGATTTCTAATACACCTTGGAATCTTTTTCATTGGAAAACAGTAAAGCTTCCTAATCGCCCTCAATTGGGAGCACCATTTTCAGTTCGTCCAGCCTCCTATGATGAAAAGGAGATGGTAAAACAAGTAGCTCTGCTTTCATTAAAAATGAACACAGAGTGGCATGATGCTACAATTATTGCCACTAATGCCATTCATGAAGCAGTAAAACGAGCTTTTATTGATAACAATACCCCTTCGTGCCTTCTCATAGCTCATGGTCATCGCATTATTGGAGTATCGATACTTGATATGAGACCGGAGGCTCCCTGTCACCTGCTGAGCGGCCCTTGGGTTCTTACGGAATATCGTAATCGTGGTTTCGGCTCTGCTCTTTTGTATGCCTCACTCGAGCAATTAGCCAACCAAGGAATAACGGAGGTTTCTGGAATAACACGTGGTAATACCACCTCCTCCCGCTTTGTTTATTCTAAATTTGGCGGCATCATGAGCTTAACAGCTCCACCGGAATTTTTTTCAGAATAAGACAATGTATTGCCTTGTGGTGTAACGGTAGCACAGCAGACTCTGAATCTGCTTGTCATAGTTCAAATCTATGCAAGGCAGCCAAGCTAGTTTTACTTTTCAATACGGATGGGGATAACTAGCAGATTCAGACTGAACACCGGCGGCTGCAAAGCCGCGGGGTAGATTGCTTTGATAAAGCAACCCCAAAGGGGCGAGACGAGCGAGAGCGAGCGAGTCAATCTGCTTGTCATAGTTCAAATCTATGCAAGGCAGCCAAACTAGTTTTACTTTTCAATACGGATGGGGATAACTTGAAACGGAGCAGTATGTTTGCAATTGTGGGCGGGCAACTCATTTTTGCATTACTGGTCGAGAAAAACTAAAGACACGTGCCGGAGGAAAGTTTCGAAGTACTGTTGTACTTTGATGCTTTTCATTGAAACGGATAGAAACCATTTTTTGAAAGTGAGTAATACGAGGTCTCATTGAAGATAAGAGATAAGAAAAAGTTCGGAACATTCCATCCTCAAGGAGTGCCTCTTGAGTTGCATTGAGAATACGCTCCTGAAGTGCTGTTGGCATATTTGCAAAAGGTAATCCAGAGATAATGAGAGAAGCTGGCTTGAGCTTATAATGCTTGAGAATGGCTGCTGTATCTTCTGCAGAACCATGATGAAAACGCATTTCTGAAAAACGAGTAGTCAGATTTTTATAGAGATTTTTATCATATTCAATGCCGATATAGTCGACTCCCGCAGCTACATGATTCCGTAAAAGCTGTGTAAAAGGCCCTGTTCCCGGTCCATACTCCACAATGACATCTCCGGGCTTCAGAGCAACACCATCAATCATTGCTCGAGCCAGGTGCTGGGAACTTGGCCAAATGGATCCCACAGAGTGAGGTTTTACAAGAAAACGACTTAAAAGATGAAGTGGATCTTTCCAAGAATGGGGTAATTTGTTTTTACCCGTTCCTTTTTTTACTGCAGCAGTAACAGTATCGTGAGTGATCTTGGAATGCGGCATATAATTTCTAATTTGAAAATGTTATGCTATTAAAGAGCGACGCTCAACTGTTGATTTTAAAATAGTCTATCGCTATGCAAACTTCTTATCCACGACTTATCTGGTCACAACGACAACGAAAAGTAAAAATTCATTTTCAAAAAATTCAATCCCTTGTTGAAATAGCACTTGTTTCTTGTATTAAAGAACCTCGTTATCCTCACAGCCGACTTCCCAACATTATTGAAATCACTTTTCTCAATGATCGGATGATCACTCAAGTGCATGCTCAATTTCTTCAAGATCCCACCCCAACCGACGTTATCACCTTTGCTCATAGTGATGAGCTTGGTGAGATCCTTATTGGCATTCCAACCGTGGCCCTCCATGCTCAGAAATTTCAGGAAAAAGTGGATCATGAAGTAGCACGCTGTGTGATTCATGGACTACTCCATTTACTTGACTATGATGATCAAACGAAACAGGAATATGAAATAATGCATAGCTTGCAAGAGACCCTTTTGAAAAAAGCGCTTACCGAAATAAAATCATTAATACTATGACAACGGAACCACTCATTTTAGAAAATCCTGAAACAGTCATGGAACTAGAACTGGAGCCAGTCTGGCAGGTCGTTGTCCATGATGATCCTATTAATCTAATGAGTTATGTGACTATGGTATTTCAAAAGATCTTTGGATTTAGCAAAGAAATTGCAGAAAAAAAAATGCGCGAAGTACACGTACAAGGACGCTCTACTCTTTGGTCCGGCTCTCGTGAAGAAGGAGAACTCTACGTAGAAAAACTCCAGGGATATTTGCTTACAGCAGCATTGGAGCAAATTTTTTAACCTGGATATTTCATACTGATCGTGATGAGGAGGCTGCGAAGGCTGATGGGAGACCGCGTGGGAGCGAGCGAGTCAACGCAGGCGAGCATTTTGATGCAGGGCTGTAGAGTCCCTACCTCCCGAATCACAATTCGAGACCAACGCAGCATCAACCCTAGCTTCCCGGCTTCCGCAGGTGATCGGAATGAAATATCCGGGTTAACAAGAAGCTGTAACTACCTCATGATATGTTCTGGTCCTTGAGGAGATTCTGTTGGAACACGAAGCCGATGGAGAGCTCGGTTTTGTTGAGACGAATCAATAATCACTCCTTCTATTTTGGTTCCACCTACATCAATTCCCCAAAGAAGAGATTTTTTATGATTACTGTTAGGCAGTTTCATGTTGAAATAACCTCCATCAATCTCCACACCTTTCATCAAGCTCTGTTAAAAAAATAGTATGAATTGTTCTCTTCAACCTAATGGTGACCTTCTTTTTCAAGAAATCGATTTTTCTCTTGTGACACTTTTAACCCAACCATTACAGCAAAAAGAACTGAGTTCACAGATCGTGAATGAATATCTTTTTCAAAAACTGACCAAACAAGACCCCCTCTTTTCTCAAGATTGGAAAGAATATATTGTCCCCGAACTTCAAGCGCTCTTTTCCTCATGTCATGAGAAAGTTCTCACTGATTTAGCTGCACTGGAATATGAAAATCCTTCTAAGCAGCTTCGTTCTTTTCAGATTCCCTTAGCTCACCGAGATGCCTGGTTGCGCATGATGAGTATTGTGCGCTTATCGCTAGCTGCTGAACACCAAATTACTGAAGTAGGTCACCACCTATGCGACCATGCCTCATTTAGCTCAGCTCAGGAAAAAGCACTTCTTCAAATAGAAATTTTTTCTTTAATACAACAATCGTTGATTGAAGCCGAAAGCCAGTGAGATCCTAGCCCAAATATTTCATACCAATCTACTACGGAAGCTGGGAAGTCAGATGGATGCTGCGTTAGACTCCCATTTTGACTTGGGCGGTATGTGTTCATACAGCCCAGCATCAAAATGCTCGACTGCCTTGCCCCATCACCCTTCGCAGCTTCCTCGTCACGATCAGTATGAAATATTTGGGCTAGCCCAAATATTTCATACTAAATCTACTACTACTACGGCTTGTGGAGAGCTCATCATTACTACGTTCAACATTGAGGTCTCTCTAGTTCCCAGAGCCAATGTAGGTGGCTCTGTTATTTCCAATCGATGTAGAGGCTCCAACAGAGGGTGTTTTTTTCATATCATAAACATCGTTAGGCATCGTCTTAGTTTGAGTATCATAAAGCATGACAGCTTGTCCTTGTGTTTGAGCAGTGTTCGGGGCATTCACTGCTAAATATCGATTAGTATTCTCTTGTTCTGACTCATTGAGCTTAGCGTAGTAAAGACGAGCGCGTGCTTCCGCAATCCGGCGTTGGTCAATGGTTGCTCGATTTTTGGAATAAAGATAAGCACCTCCTCCAGCAAGGAGAGCCGAGCCAATAGCTACAGGTATAGAAATAGAGGGGCTCACCGTGGTCCCTAAAGCCACTCCAGTAGCGGCTCCTACAGCTCCTGCAGCGAGCAATCCATTTTCTGTGGGGGTGAGATTGGAACATCCGGAATTTCCAAAAAGAAAGAGAACTAGCAAAAGAAGAAGTGTGTTACGACGGATCATCATAAGTGTGAAAAATTCTGTAGGATAATGTGGTTAACCCGCATATTTCATTCTGATCACCAGCGAAGGCCGCGATCAGTATAAAATATCCGGGTTAATATTCTGCTAAACTAACAGCTTTCTGAATTTCTTAAGAGCATAAAAACTCAATAATGCGCGCACTAAAAAGATAGAAGAGGCTTCTTGCTCTTTTTCATAGAGATGAGGACCCAAAAAAAATCCCAATTCCCTTTGCTGCTTCAATGATTTGATCATCGGGTGGAACGCATTTTAACCGATGCACCGCATGAGCAAGTGGGACATCACGAATAATACCATCTTGATAACTCACCATGGTGCCAAATTTTTTTTCAAGGGCTAATTCCACTGCCTTCACCCCAAAACGTATTCCTAAAATACGATCCAGTGTTGTGGGAGCTCCTCCACGTTGCAAATGCCCCAGAACGCAGAGACGTGTCTCTTGGCCTGTCTTCTTTTCTATTTTTTGACAAAGCATCTCACCAATACCACCTAGTTGCCATTCTCCACGGGTATTGACTTTATAAGATTCTTTTCCATTCATGGGCTTGGCCCCCTCAGCTACAACAATCATTGTACTTTTGTTTCCTTGTGAGGTGCGCCGCTGAATTTCGTCTACAATTTTTTCTAATTCAAAAGGTATTTCTGGAATTAAGATAATATCAGCCCCACCAGCTAGACCGCTCCAAAGGGCTATCCAGCCTGCATGACGTCCCATGACTTGAAGAAGGATAATACGCTTGTGACTTGCTGCAGTTGTATGAAGCCGATCCAAGGCATCTGTCGCACACGCAACAGCAGAATCAAAACCAAAGGTCATTGATGTCGCCTCAAGATCATTATCAATTGTTTTGGGAACACCGATAATAGGAAAACCAGCCTGATAGAGTTGCAATGCTATTGTCATTGAACCATCTCCTCCAATTGCAATAAGGGCATCGAGTCCCAAGTCACGGCAGGTCTGTGAAGCTTGCTGTACAAATGGGGCTGGAACTTCTGTTTTTCTTCCATGCGTTACTTTGCCACAAAAATGACCACGACTGGTTGTTCCAAGTATCGTTCCTCCGGTCTTCAGGATGCCAGATGTGTTCGCAGCAGTTAGCTTGGTAAAGGAATCGGGGAGCAGCAATCCTTCAAAACCATCATGAAAACCGAGAACCTCAGCACCGAGTTTTTCTGCAGCACCAACAATAGAATACAACACAGCATTCAAGCCTGGACAATCTCCCCCACTTGTTAAGACACCAAAACGTTGTTGAATCATGAAGAGATCAATTAGCTTGAGGCTCGATGCTATAGGGTTAAACCGGATCTTTCCTACTGATCACCTTGATAGCGCAATGAGCCTTATTATAAAACTTCATGGCCATGGGTTAATCTTCCCTCGGCAGCCCAAGTATTATAGAGGGACCATCCTTGTTGGATAAGAGCAAGTCCCTCTTCAAAACGATTGGGGGCATTCAATAAAACAACAATAATTCTGCGAGGAGCAGTGTAGACTGTATTCCCTACTTTTTTCACTTCTGGCCGATGCTCACTTGTTAATATAAGACATTCGCCAGCAAGCGGCGAACTGCCGGTTTTGACACCATCAATGCACTCTTTTCCTAACAGCTTATTGGTATTGTTAATGGTCACTGAACATGATTTGCCGGAACGCTCTACATGAATTTCACGAGATTTTTGTGAGACATAAAACTCTAGCCCTGGCTTTGTATAAGCGTAACGAATGAGCCTGGCTAGGTCAGCAACTGTGGAATAGGGCTGAGTTTGAGAGGTGGGCATATCAAGACCACTAGGATTAAGAAAAAGAGTGCTTTTCATTTTCAACTCCATAGCAAGTGCATTCATATGGGAAACAAAATTATCTACAGGACCAAGCTCCTTAGTATTGGGCAATTGAGAGCCAACCCTATAGGCGATGGTTTGTGCTGCTTGACTATCAGAGACCAAAAGGGACAAATAAAGAAGATCCCGCAAGGTCAATCGGTCCCCTGATGCTAATCCAAGGGGATTACTAGGCCCTTGAGCAGCTGCTGCAGGAGGAACTTCAACAACTTGATCAAGACTCTTTTTACAGAGTGTTGACCAATCCAGTAACACCATTGCAAGAGCTACCTTGGTGAGACTAGAAATAGGAACCCGACTATTCAAACCATGTTCTTCTAAAACACAACCAGTCTCGTTATCTACAATAATAGAATTTATAGCGATAGCTCGACTTCCAATAACAAGAAGCAAGAAAAGCATGAATTTTAGTTTCAGAAAACGCTTCATAAATGAGAAATCTAGTCGCTTTAAAAAAAAATGGAACTCGAAATGAAATTTATCTCGTTAGTAAATCAACCTGTTTTATCACCTCTTCAACTTGAATATCAGCCACCCGCTGGGATGTAGTTTTCAAAATATGATAAGGAACATGCCACGGGTGCCATTCGTCTATGTTACTTGCTCCAAAAAAGCAGAGAGTCGGTTTCTGTAATGCTGCAGCAATATGCATAGCACCTCCATCGCTACAAATGATATGATCTACCAGAGAAATCCCAGCGATCAGCTCTCGAAGTGTTCCTGTGGGACAGGCTAAAATCCCATGATGATCGAGTTGTTCGAGAATCCAGGTTGCTTTTTCATCATCTCCGGGGTGCATACGATTATTATTTTTACCAGGAGACCAAAACAGAAGAATTTGAACTTTCTTTTTTTTCATGAGTTCTTGAGCAAGGGCTACAAAGGATTCTTGTGGCCATCGTTGATGGGGCTGCCTTGAGCTAATATGCAGTCCTATTGTGGGCAATGCAGGATCCCATCCTAGAGCAACAAGATGCTCTCGTTGACGTATCACCTCCCCTGGATCTGGAAAAAGATGTAAGGGCCCCATGGCCTCTGTCACTCCTAAAACGGAACCAAGGCGGGCCATTTTTACAACCTCATGATCCTCTCTCCCTTCATGCTCTAGGGGAACGATTACCTCAGGTTGACAATGATCTGATTGATGACGTTCTCGAAAACCGATCATCTCTTTGCCACCAAGATGTCGTGCATAACGCCAGCCACCATTGGCTAAAATAAGATGATCAAAGCGACATCTTCTTATCTCTCGGATCAGCATCCACCGTTTCCAAAGTTTCGCAAAAAAATAAGTAGCACTCTTTTTTTCATAACGTTTTGGAAAAACAAAAACTTGATCCACATCAGGATTGCCACGCAAAACTTCAGCATTATAACTACTAGCAAGCACAGCAATAAAGGCTTTTGGATACTTTTTACGAAGACCATGAATCAAGGGAGTCGTACACAAAAGATCCCCAATATTATCTCGACGAACAATGAGGATATGAGGTGATTTCATAAAACAGGCTTTATGAAACCAGTAAAGAGTAACGAGTAAAGGGCAAACAGTTCTGAATCTGCATTTGCTAGGAAAGATTATATTGAAAGTAGACTTTTTTAAAAATGGAATGGAGAAGCAAATTTTCTTATGATCTGAAAATATCCATTACAGATTTTCATGTCCCTCTCGTATTACCGTAAAGTTCGATCTGCAAACGAGGTGCAAAGCGGTACTGACGCTCTCGACATATTTCTGCAAGCCACTTCGAACGCTCTCTTAACATTATTGGATCTATTCCCTCTGGCATCAAAAAAAGATGATCTCTTTCCACTGCTCCAATCTCTGAAAGGATATTTTCTATCTCCTCCAAATCTTCTTGAGAGGAGACCACAAATTTCAATTGGCACTCCATTGATTTGAGCCAAGCCTTTATCATATCTGGAGCATAGCGACGCTCTTCGTGACGCCCACTCCATGCACCAGCACTATGTTCATCAGGAGTGGAATTCTTCAACTTCGGACTGAGGGAAGCAAGATCACAGGCAATTCCATGGGGCAACACAGTTCCTGCTGTTTCAATAGTAATGTGATGCCCTTTTGCTCGGAGTTGTGCTGCAAGATCTGGTAATCCTTTGGCGATCATAGGCTCACCTCCAGTCAACACCACATGGTGACATTTATATTCTGAAACACGTTCTACAATTTCATGTAAAGAGAGCTCCTCTCCTTCTGGTTTCCAGGAAGCATAAGGTGTATCACACCAACGGCAGCGAAGATTACATCCTGCTGTTCTCACAAAAACAGAGGGCATCCCAATGAGCATACCTTCTCCTTGTAATGAATAAAAAATCTCAGAAATGAGCATGTAGAAATAATTGTGATTATTGAACAGTATCCACGCTGGCTTTCCGGTCTCCTTAGGTCACTGGTATGAAAATCCAGTTTAACGAAGAGAAAGTCGCTTTGCTACCTCAAGCACATTATCCCGACTATTGAATGCGGAAATACGGAAATAGCCTTCACCGGCGCTTCCAAAGCCGCTTCCAGGAGTGACCACAATATGATGGTCATGAAGCATTCGATCAAAAGTTTCCCAACTTTTTTCTCCTAGAGGAGATTGAACCCAAAGATAAGGAGCATTTGTTCCTCCATAAACAGTAAGCCCTGCTGCTATTACTGCCTCACGTAAGAGAGCAGCATTTCCCATATAATGAGTAATAAGAGACTGCACCTGAGCCTGACCCTCTTCTGAATAAAGTGCCGCTGCTCCACGTTGTGTAATATAACTAACCCCATTAAAAGCGGTTGTCATGCGACGATTCCACAATGGATGTAAAGAGGCTTGTCCTCCTTGGGCAGTCCTAGCCAGGAGCTCCTTAGGGACAACAGTAAAAGCACAACGCACACCCGTAAACCCTCCTTTTTTGGAAAAGCTTCGCAACTCAAGAGCACATTCCCTGGCTCCAGGAATTTCATAAATGGAGTGAGGTATATCGGGGTCCTGAATAAATGCCTCATAAGCTGCATCAAAAAGAATTAACGAATGGTGACTCCGTGCATACTCCACCCAACGAGTAAGTGCTTCACGAGAGGCGACCGCACCAGTCGGATTATTTGGATAGCAGAGATAAATGATATCAACTTTTTCTTGAGGTAATGAAGGAACAAAACCATTTTCATGATTACATTCAAGGTAAGTGATCCCTTCGTAAGAGCCATCATCCTGCATATTACCAGTACGTCCCGCCATGACGTTTGTATCGACATAGACGGGATAAACAGGATCCATCACAGCAATACGATTATTCTTGCCTAAAATATCCAGGATGTTCGCTCCATCACATTTGGAGCCATCAGAGATAAAAATTTCGTCCTCAGCTACTGTTACCCCTCGAAATTGATAATCATGCTTTGCAATAAGCTTCCTCAAGAAATCGTATCCTTGCTCCGGTCCATATCCACGAAACGTTTCTCGTATTCCCATTTCATCGACAGCTGAATGCATCGCATCACATACAGCACGAGGAAGAGGCTCTGTAACATCTCCAATACCACAACGAATCAAATCAGTCGCAGCCTCAGGATGAGCCTCAAGGAACTCCTTAACGCGTCGTGCTATTTCGGGAAAAAGATAACCGGCTTTAAGTTTAAGGTAATTGGAATTAAGAGAAAACACCGTAGATAAAAATTAAAAATCCTCTGTTGGAAAACTTGTGAAAAAAAAGATTAAGATAACGGGTGCTGTGCACCAAAGAAGGAAGATGCTAACGGCATCCATTCCTATGAACAACGAGAGCAACAGCTCTTCATTGCTTGCAAAAAACTACATTTTTTGTTCAGCGATATCCCAATTGACAAGATTCCACCATGCTTTCAAATAGTCTGCACGGCGATTTTGATAATTGAGATAGTAGGCATGCTCCCAAACATCATTACCCAGGATAGGAGTAAGTCCCTCCATGATCGGCGAATCTTGGTTAGGTGTGGAGAGAATTTCAAGAACTCCACTTTTATTTTTGACAAGCCAAACCCAGCCACTTCCAAAGCGAGCAAGGCCAGCAGCTTCAAATTTTAATTTAAACTCCTCAAAACTACCAAAGGTTTTGAGAAGTTCTTCGTTGAGCTTGCCAACGGGAGCTTTGGATCCACCTGGTGTCATGAGCACCCAATAAAAACTGTGATTGGAATGTCCTCCTCCGTTATTGCGAACGGCGGTCCGAATCACCTCAGGCACCAGCGTAAGATCTGCAATGAGTTCGTCAACTGGCTTAGCAGCTAGCTCAGGATAATCCTTGAGCGCATTATTAAGATTCGTCACATAGGTAGCGTGATGCTTATCATGATGGACCTCCATCGTCCTGCTATCAATGGATGGCTCAAGGGCACTAGAAGAATAAGGAAGCAGTGGTAATGTGTAGGACATAATTTTAGATGAAGATAGTTTTGGTAATGCTAAAGAATTTGTGAGCAACTCACAACTAATAACTCCTGGCATTGAGGAAACGAGAAGGCTTCATAATAGATCAGGATGAAATATCCGAGCTAAAATTAATTACTTAAAAAGTCTTTAAGCCGTTCTGTAAAACTGCGATGTAAGGGGGTATTTTCCTCCCCACAAAGTTGAGAAAATTTTTCTAGAGCCTGACGCTGTTCTGCATTGAGCTTTGTTGGAACTTCGACTTCAACCCGTACGTAGAGATCTCCTTTTCGTGGGCTTTGCAGTGAAGGCATTCCTGAACCACGAATAGAAAAGGTAGAACCACTCTGTGTTCCTGAAACAATTTTTAAATCTACAAGCCCACACAGCGTTGGAACCTTGACTTCCCCCCCCAAGGCAGCTATCGAAAATGGAATAGGGATCTGACAATGAAGATTCATCCCCTCTCGTTCAAAAACAGAATGTTTTTTGAGATGAATAATGACATAAAGATCCCCTTTCCCACCACCTCTTATCCCAGCTTCACCAGATCCCGAAGAGCGAAGTCGTGCCCCTTCATCGATGCCTGCAGGAATTTTAAGAGTAATACGTGAGACCCTCTCTTCACACCCCTCTCCTCGACAGTTTTGGCATGGCTTATCGATAACTTGACCAGCTCCATGACATTGAGGACACGTTTGAACTACCTGAAAAAATCCACGAGACATTGCTACCTGACCTCTCCCTTGGCATAGAGAGCATGATGCCGTTTTAGCCCCTGGAGCAGCTCCAGAGCCATCACAGGTCTGACAAGCATCAAGTTTCTGGATTTCTATTTCTTTCTCACAGCCAGAGAACGCCTCTTCTAGGGTAATTTGAAGATCATAACGCAGATCTGCCCCTCGTTGTTTTCCATCACGCGAGGAAGCCTCTGCCCCACCCTGAAAAAATTGCTCAAAAATTCCTCCTCCCATTCCTCCCATTCCTGCCTTACCTCCTTGACCTGCAAACATCTCACGAAAGAGATCAAAAGGATCATGAAAACCTCCAGCTGCACCACGACCTCCGGCACCTTGAAAAGCAGCATGGCCATAGCGATCATAAGCAGCTCTTTTATCGGCATCGCTAATAATATCATAGGCCTCAGCAAGCTCTTTAAAAGAGGCTTCAGAAGATGCATCTCCAGGATTTTTGTCAGGATGATATTTGACAGCTAGCTTACGATAGGCGCGCTTAATTTCTTCTTGCTGGGCAGTACGAGAGACCCCCAATATTTCATAATAATCTCGTTTAGTCATGGAACATGTTTAGGAATGGAGTATTGAAAAAAGACATTTAAAAGAAAAAATAGATAACAAAATAACCGAACCTCTCTCAGATGAATGTATAGAAGGCCTTGATAAGACGGCCCAACTCAAAATAAGAGTCTACAGTATCACACATCTGGCTTCGCGACCTCCTCGTCACGATCAGTATGAAATATTCGGGTTAACATGCAGTTCTGCTAGGGTTTCAAGTAGATACTAACCTTCTTTACTAACAACGACGCTGGCAGGACGCAGCAATCGACCTGCCAGAAGATAACCTCGGCGAAGCTGACTGATAATGTGGCCCTCAGGCAATGAGGGATCGACTTGATAACTGAGGGCTTCATGGAGTTTAGGGTCAAACATCTTTCCAACGGCATCAATGGATTCCATACCATGATCTTTGAGGAAATCATACAGTTGATGCTGAACCATCGAAAAACCATTGATGATTTCTCCAGCGCGCGAATCAGGATTATTTTCGGAAGCAAGACGTGCTGCTTGAAGACCAAGCTCAAAATTATCCATGATTGGAAGTAGCTTTTCTAAAAGCGAACTGTTTGCATAGCGAATAGTATCCTCTTTTTCACGGATCATCCGTTTGCGGTAATTTTCTAAATCAGCAGCCACGCGCAATGCTTGATCACGATACTGATCCACCTGATTTTTTAAGTTAGAAATTTCTTCCTCCTCCTTGGGCTGAGGCTTTACGGGAATCGCTTCTGCCTTATTATTTTCTACTTCTGAAACAGTAGATGCAGGAGATGATTCTGAATGGTGATGTTGGGATGTTTTTTTCACAGTTTGCGAATGGTAATAAGAGTGATGTCATCATGCTGAACCTGGTTATCGATAAAGACCCGGATGTCATCAGCAAGTCTTTTTAGAAGATTTTCGGAACTATCTAAAGCATTTTTCTCAAGGTGTTGCATGAGACGTTTGATTCCAAATTCAACACCATGATGATCTGTTGCTTCAGTAACTCCATCTGTGTAAAGCAGAAGACAATCTCCTTGCTCGAAGTGAAAAGGAAAGTCAGTACAGAATCTATCGAAGACTTTTCCACTGTCAATCCCAACAGCCATTCCTTTTGGATTAAGACGTTCAACAGAACAATCACGAGCACGATAAAAAAGTGGGGCATCATGTCCTGCTCTGGCTAGGAGAGCTTGATGTGTCTTTAGATTAATAGTGACGTACGCCATACTGATGAACATATCCTCTCTCATATCAGAATAGAGCTGTCGATTAACACGATGCAAGACACTGGAGGGAGAAACTTCATCAAAGGCATGCCCTCGAAGCGAACTACGACAAAGAGTCATGATAAGTGAAGCTGGAATTCCCTTGCCAGAAACATCAGCAATGGCGATACCGATGTGCTCTTGATCAACTAAGAGGTAATCAAAATAGTCACCACTTAATGATCGTGCGGGAATATTAATACCGCTAATCTGGTAACCAGGAACTAAAGGGGGATCTGATGGCAAAAGAATTTTTTGAATTTCACGTGCAATTTCTAAATCATGATCTAACAAGCGTTTTTCTTCTGCTTCCTTGTAAACAACTTGAGTATAAAGTGCAAAAGCAGATTGTTCAGCAATTGCAGAAAAAAGTTCCAGCCCTCCTTGAGAAAAAGAGGTATTCGCACCATTGGTCACAGCTAACACACCCAGTGTTCTTCCACCATAAATCAATGGTCCTAAAAAAACTGTATCAAGCCCTTGTGCAATTAAGGACGAAGGCAATGTTTCATGATTAAAAAAATGAGGCTTATTCCAATCCCAAGCCTCCCCAAGTAATCCTTCATGACGTGAGACATTGTGTAATTTTAAAAAATTCTTAAGAGAAAAAAGTAATTTTTGTTTAACACCATAGAGTGAAAGCAATGAGGGAGTTGCTTGTATCACAAAATCAGGAATGACCACGAGCGGGGGTGTTCCATCGGTAAAAAATGCAGGAACTAGCATCTTTTCTTCTGGGTCAACAAGGTAAAGCGCACCTCCCTCGGCAGCTAAAATACGAATCGCGCCCTCTACAATAAGACGGTGAAGTTCAGGAGGATGAACTCCTCCAGAAAAAGCTTCTCCTAAACCATGCAAGAAATCAAAAACCCGATCCTCTTCTTCCTGAATCTCGAGACGTGATTTTTTTAACTGAGAAACACGCCGCCTCTGAACCCTCAAAATAATTGCGAGCACAATGGAAACAACAAGCAATAAAAATATCGTCAGATAAAATCCGAAAGTAGAGAACATGGATGCTTTAATAACAGCATCCCCAAATAGAAACTACAAGCCTATGCAATGAAATTTTTAATCCTTCGAGCAGGCTTCAATAATATCTTTAAATTTTTCAGCATTATCTTTATTTACCTCTACCAATGATTGATGTGCTGAAACAACCACTTCGTGCATTTTTTCTTTTTCCTCCGCTGGGGGAATATAAAACGACGACTCTGTAAAACAGGAGGGGCTTAAATCGGGTGGAAGCTGATGCTTCATCGACAAGGATTGAATGCAAAAAAGTTCATCAAGTCCGAGATTTTCCATGAGATCTTGATTGCTTTGACTTACATTGACCACTTTAAAAAGTGACTGCTGATACTGGCGTAGACGTTGAGCAATTCCTGTAATTGTCCCCATAAATGTGGAATCAAGCTGTTCGCACTCTTTGAGATCAATGACGTAATGGTAGTATTCTTTTTCAATCATTTCTTGCACTATCTGTTTTAGAGCTGCACTACATAAAAAATTTCCACGACCGGTAACGCGAATCCAAATATCTTGATTAAAACAGGCAATTGAAATCGGTTGCATTTTTCAAAAAATTAAACATTAAAAGACCAAAACAAACAAACTTGAGCATGGGTCCTTTTACTAAAAAAGAAACAGTAAAAAAAAGAAAATGAAGATTAAATTCTCCCAGCCCGCATATTTCATACTGATCGTAAAGAGGAGGTCGCGAAGACTGATAGGGCACCACCGGTGGTCTGGAGACCGCGGGGGAGACTGTCTCTTAGGAGCCTCTTAGGAAGCCCTAAAAGGGGGAAACGAGTGGGAGCGAGTGAGTCAACGCAGGCAAGCATTTTGATGCAGGGCTGTATGAATACCTACCGCCCAAGGAAGACTTCGAGCTCAATAAAGCGTCCACACTTACTTTCCGGCTTCCATAGGTAATCGGTGTGAAATATTCGGGCTCAGAAGTGACTGATATAAATCCCCTAACTTCTTAGCAGCTTTCTGAGCGCTAAAATCTGATTCTACTTTAAGACGTGCACTTCGCAAAGATTCTTGTTGGATTCGTTCATGGGAGTGCAGCAAGCAGTCACTTAAAGCTATCTCATCCTCCGAGGGAATCAAGAGACCATGTCGTCCTCCCTCAAGTGCATGATGAATTCCCTCAAGATCGGTGCTTACAACTGGTATTCCTGAAGCCATGGCCTCTAAAAGTACCATTGGCAAACCTTCAAAGCGTGAGGTTAGTACAAATAGATCTAATGAACGGTAGAGCTGGACGCGATCTTTAATCTGTCCTAAAAAGCGAACACTATGTTCGATGCCAAGTTGTGCAGCACATTTTTTTAAAGCTGCTTCTTCGGGGCCTGTCCCTGCAATTAGAAAAGTAGCTTTCAATCCTTGCTCGAGAGCAATTTTAGCGGCTTTCAAGAAAAGTGTTTGGTTTTTTTCAGGCGCAAGACGGCCTACCGTGCCCACCACAAATGCTTCCGAGGGCAAATCAAAAAACAGACGGGCTTCTTTTTTTTCTTCTGAAGTAAAAGGACGGAATTCTTCCACGTTGATTCCGTTTGAGATCGCTGTGACTGACTCCGCAGTAAGAGCTTCATAATGGGTTAAAAATTGTTTTACCTCCGGTGTGACGGCAATCGTGTGTGTTGAAAAGCGATGCATGATGGCATCCATTAAAACAAATCCCCTACCACGAAAACGAAAATCATCACTCCCATGATCATGTGATATCCGGGGTTGATTTCCAAGGAGAGCTGCCATGGGTTTGGCAATCCAATTGGAACCCGAAAGATGAAAATGAAGAATATCAAATTGAGATTGGAGGCTTGCAAATGCAGCAAGATAACACGGTGGCCATAAGGAGGGAGAGAGGGAATGGACTGAGATTCCTTTTTTTTCTAAGAGTTCTGCAAAAAGACCACGTCCATGCATGGAAGCAACTTCACAGTGCCATTCTGATTTTTCCATTAAGGTTACTAAATCTAACAATAAAGATTGAGCTCCACCCAATTGAAGATGATCGATGACATGCAATACTCGCTTCATTGCTCTACTCCTTGAAGAAAGCTATCCATATTTTTTTTATTATTGTGCCAAGTGCTCACAAAACGAGCCGCTTCCGATTGTGCGTGAGATAAAAGATCTGGCTGATGAAGTAACTTTTGAATCCTTTCAAAAAAATATCCCCTATTATCTTGTGCACAAAAACCTGCTTCAAAGTGATCAAACATCTGATCAGGGTCCACACGTAGTGAAGCAATAGCCGTATGTCCTAGCGCTGCATGAATAAAGGTGTTAGGGACCCCTTCTTCAAGTGAGGTATTCACAAAAATCTTAGCTCGATTAAAATAGAGTTGAATATCACGGTAGGGAACAACTTCGAGAAACTCGATGTTATCTAAATGTTGAACTTGGTCCTTCACTTCCTTCCAAAGTTCTTGATCTTGATTCGAACAAATCATCTGACAGCGTACGTGAGGAAATCTTTTGGCAAGTTCTAAAAATTGAAGTGGCTGCTTTACTTGATTACAACGGGCTACCCAAAGAAGATCGATCGGTTTTTCGATGATAGAAGAGGTGACTGCTGGAGCTTGTTGTAAAAGCAGGCGTGTTAAAAAACAGCTCATCCCTTGTTGATGGAAGAGCTGTTTTTGATGCTCTGTGATTCCAAAACGTACATGGCAGAGTCTCATTCCTCGTTTAAAAAGCCATCCCCAAAAACGATGAGTGTAGGAGAATGTACCTTCAATTTCTGAATCGAGAGCACAGACATAAACAAGCCGATAACGACATACTTTACTCCACTGAGCCAAGAGATAGAGCCATGCTGTCCACCCATAAACCACAACCACATCAGGTTTTTCTTCAACAATAATGCGCAAAACCGATGGGATTGCTAACGCGCTTTTCCAAAAGGAGCTGCTATCAAATCTACGTGCGACGCACACTTTAATCCCTTCCCAAAAAACAGCATCTTCCTGACCTGTATCTGTAGCGATGATGGTTGTGTCATGACCTCGTTGTACAAGTTCTTTTGAAAGCAAAGCTACTTGCAACTCTGCACCTCCAGAGGCTTCACCTGCATTTGGGTCAAGTGCTAGATGCGCATGCCCCGAGAAGAAAAGAAATTTCATAAAATACGAGCAGGGTTTCCAGCTACCACACTATGATCTGGGATATCATGGAGAACTACGGAACCAGCACCAATAACGACTGCATTCCCAATGTGAATAGGTCCAATAATAACGCTTTGACATCCAATATCAACATGATCACCAAGAGTGGGAACAGCCTCTGTCTCATGTCTCATTCCTATTGTTGTGGAATGCCGAAGAGTGCAATTTTTACCGATTACTACTGATTCATGAATCACGGTAGCAACTCCGTGAAAGAGCCGCAGTCCAGGGCCAATGGTTGCTTTATAACTGAGTTCAATCCCTAAGATCCAAACAACGAGTAGCTCGTATAAGAGAAAATAGGGATAACCGATCCAGCGTGAGGTAGGAGGGAGTCGGTGAAAGCAATGTGCTATGCGAAATAAAAGAAGAACACTCTGACTTCGTAGATTTCCACGATTGTAAGACCAGTCTTGGAAAAAAATATTCACAGGAATAACGGCAATAAAAAAGATTGATTAAAAATAGAGAGAGGTAGGTACAGGGTAAAGAGTATTCAGGTTAAAAATCGATGTTTTTGTAACCAGGACTTTCTATTGATGGATGAAACTGAAAAATGGAGTTCAACTTGCACCTGCTATTCCTTACGATCGGTATGAAATATGCGGGCTAGCCCATCACACTCACTTTTTTTATGCCTATCTCATTTATCTTGCCCAAAGAACATTTTCCAAACCAATTCTGGATAGAAGCCTTAGAAAAAAATCAGATTATTCCACTCGAAGAAAAAGGGAAAGGGGCCACAGCTCAATGCTGGATCTATCAAACATGGGCTTTGCTCATCCAGGAAAAGATTCCATGTTCACTTCTCGGTAGCCTCCCTCATGAAGGGGGTATTATCATCGCTATGAGTAGCTCTTTTCCATCTATAGTATCTTGTTTCAAAGAGGAGTTTAAAAAAAATGGTAAAAAGTGGATTTCTCACAATTACTTTCTTGTCGATATTGTTGCTGATGGGTTGCCCCATCCTGCAGCGCATCTTCATCTTGTTCAAAACAGAGCTCATGCTAGACAATTACCGCGCTCCCTTTTTATGCCACATTGGACACAACCTCATCTGATTCCACGTGACCCAGCACGTGGCTCTCTTTTTGAAAAAATCTCTTTTTTTGGTGACAGTAGCAATCTTGCACCGGAGCTACGATCTGCAGCATGGCAAGAACAACTTCATAGAGAACTTGGTATTTTGCTAGAAATCAGAGAAGCACGACGTTGGCATGATTACAGCGATGTCGATGGAGTAATTGCAATTCGTGACTTTTCTGGCTCAAGGCACCTTCATAAACCAGCAACCAAACTTTATAATGCCTGGCTTGCTGGTGTTCCCTTCATTGGAGGAATCGATTCTGCCTATGCTGCTGATGGTCATCCTGGAGAAGATTATCTTGTAGGAACCTCTGCTGAAAAAGTTTTTCAATATTTAAAAAAACTCAAGGAAGATCCAGTAATGCGTTGGAAATTAGTCCAGAAGGGATCGGAATCAGTGGTTTCCTATACAAGGGAAGCAACGCTCGATCGTTGGAAGAAATTAGTTCAAACAACGCTTCCTGCAGAAGCTCTCAAGTGGAAGCAACGATCCTCATTGGAACATTCCTGTTTGCACCTCATGCAACACTTTTCTTGTTATTTCGATCGTGTAACACGGTAGGTTTTTTTGAAAAAAGAATTTTATGGATTTTTCAATTCAGAGAGAAGCAAGAGATGAAATTGCTCTCTATCGTGAGCAAGCTCTCAGGGCTTCTGCTTTCGGAAACGAGAGACTTGCTGCATATTGGAGGCTTGCAAGCGATGAGGCCGCATTCGTAGATCAACAAAGAACTGCAACTGCGCTACTCAAACCTCAACGAACCCATAGTATTGATGCGATTGCGTTTTTGACCTATTGGAACCAAGAAGGCAATTACTATTTGGATCACAAGCTTCAAAAATCAGAAATCTCCTATTGGGCCTTCCATAGGAATGAAAATAGGGAAGCAGGCTCGGCGTACCGTTATTGGTTAGCTTTTGCGCAGGCACAAGCCTCAAAAGATTTTGATCAAGAAATACAAGAAGTATCGCAGGCAGCAATCCACTATGAGTCGACTCTTCCTGAAGCCTCTCGTTATGCTATCAAGGCAGTTTCCTTATTTAAAAAAGCACAAGCGCTTAACAACCATGATGCTTTTTTGAATATAGTGTTAACCCATCGTTGGGTAAAAGCAGCATATGCGGCAGCTCATCTTGCCAATATCCATATTCATACTGCATCCATTTCACCAGAGAAAATAGCACCCTATAAACACCTCTGGAATGAGCTTCTCGAATTAAATCAGAATGCTCTAGCGTTACGGATCGAAGCCGCAATGGCCACTCAAATCGGCAACGAAGATCAGGCTATTGAGTATTCACTAGCTGCTTTAGCAGCTTTGAATGCTGTCGATGACCTCTGGAAGAAACTGACCTGCAAAGCAGAGAAATTAGAATTTGAAGATAATCAGTTACCTCCTCAGGTAAAGGTGTATAAAAAAATTATTTTCTACCGCACATCTGCAAGTGAGGCTTTAACAATAGATAAGCGGTTAGCAGAATATTGGAGAAAGGCAGCATTTTCCCTCGAAAATAGTATAGATGCCACTTTTTATTCTTTAGAGGCTCAAGAAAAAAAGCCGGAACATCCACTCCTTTCTTGGTACTGGAAAGCATCAGCGAACGCTTTAAAACGTGCCTCCATCTTATTTGCAACGTGTGCAAGCATTCATGCAAAGGTCCCTTCCTTATCTACTTTTTTTCTTCGGTATTATACCAACTATTTCCAGAAAAAAATGGAGAAACAGATTCCCATCAAGTTTCTTGATAAGATTTCATTTCATATCATGGAATATTTTCTTTCTGCTGATGATTGGGGAGAAAAATGGAAAGAAGGAGACCCAATGGCATTAAATCAACCAATCAAAAGCCCTACAATTACATGTTGGATTTATCAAACATGGAGTTTGCTTAAGAAAATTGGAGTCAACTCTACTCTTTCCACCGAGTTTCCTTTTGAAAAAAATACTGGAATTTGTATTACGATGAGCAAGCTTTTAAACCCGTTACTCAGACGAAAATCTATAAATCCACATTTATTTCTAGTCGATATTCTTGCTGATAAAACACCGCATCCTAGTGTGGATTTGCATTTAGTGGAAAATAGAAATTATACCCGTTATCTTCCAAATTCCATTTATGTTCCTCACTGGCCTCAACCTTTTCTAAAACCACGTGATCCAACTCGAGGAACACGCTTTGAAAATGTCTGCTTCTTTGGGGAAATACAAAACCTTGCCCCGGAGCTTCGTTCTCAAAAATGGCATCGCAGGCTATATGAAGAGCTTGGACTTCATTTTCAAATACGAGGATATCATGAGTGGAATAATTATACTGATGTTGACTGTGTGATTGCTATTCGCAGCTTCTCTCGCTCTTTGCATATGAATAAGCCTGCTACAAAGCTCTATAATGCTTGGTTAGCAGGAGTTCCCTTTATTGGAGGATCCGATTCTGCTTATGCTGCTGATGGGAATCCTGAGATAGATTATCTCGTGGCTACATCACTTAAAGAAGTTTTTAAACAACTCAAACAACTTCAAGAAAACCCAAGTTTGCGTGCTATGCTTGTTCAAAATGGCCACCGATCGGGACAAGCTTTTACTCAAGAAGCAACTCTAAAATTTTGGAAAAAACTCATAGAAGAAACAATTCCAGTGCGAGCTTATCAGTGGCAGCAAAAATCTGAATTGGAACGTGCTGGGATATTCCTTATCCAGCGAATCATTTGTTGGATACATGATTTTTATTTCAAGAAAAAAAATTCTAGCTCGCATTATGCATAGGACATGGAGTTACTGCAGTTATCAGTTGAGCTCAGAAAAAAATAAGGTATTATTACCAATTATGTCTCAACTTTCTCTTTCCCATTTTTCAGAAAACCTTCCTGTGAGTGGAACAATTGCTATTACTCAAGCAGCTGTAGGGTGTGGTGTCGGACTTCTTATTGCTGATAAAATGAGCTGCCGAGCACGCCATCGTACCTCTCTATTTCTACTAGTAACTGGTGCACTCATTGTTGTTCCTGTAATGGCTAGTTGTTTGAGCCGTATCCGCAATCGTCCTCACTCTAAGAAACGTGTGCTTCGTCAACTAGAGTCAATTCGTGGTGATGTGGGCTTTACGGAAGAAGCCTCATGTCTCTAATAAATCCTATGATGAGCACAGCAATGGTGTTGGGTGCGCTCTGGCAAAAGGGAAAATGCCCTTCTTTTTGTTGTGCTCTCATGGAAGAAGAAATGAGTTTTTATGACAGCTGGCACATCTTCTCTTTATATCAACCGTGGGTTGAGTTGGCTTGAATTTAATCAACGTGTTTTAGATCAAGCCTGGGACGCCACCAATCCGTTATTGGAGCGCCTCAAATTTCTCGGTATTTTTAGCTCCAATTTGGATGAGTTTTTTGAAGTTCATGTTGCATCGTTGAAGCAGCAATCTCAACGCTCTCCAACCAAAAAAAACCAGGATGGTTTGGAGCCACAAGAAGAGTTATCTTCTTTATCCCTCAAAATACGCCAACAGCTCCTGAATCAATATCGCTGTTGGGATCAGGTAATCGCACCAGCACTGGAGGAAGAAACAGTTTTTTTTCATGAGTATGCTCAAGTGCCGCTCGTAGAGCAGAAATATTTATCAAAATATTTTAAGGAATTTATTTTCCCAATGCTTACCCCTTTAGCAGTTGATCCTCTCCACCCATTCCCACAGTTACTCAATCTTAGTTTGAATTTTTTAGTAGAACTCCGGGATGAACATCTTTGCACAACATTAGTGGTTGTGCCAGTTCCTCAAAACTTACCTCGTTTTATTTCTTTTTCCACGACGCCCTCTAAAAAAGAGGAGCATTATGTTTTTTTAGAAAGTATCATCCAGCATCATATTGAAGCTCTTTTTTATGGAATGCATATTCAATCAGTCCATCTTTTCCGTATCACGCGTAATAGTAATTTAACAATCGATGAGGAAGATTCAGAAGATTTACTTCATGCAATCGAAGAGGAATTACGCCACCTCGAATCTAATGCTCCTATTCGTCTAGAGGTTCATGACTCCTTTCCCCAAGGACTAGCAAAACATTTATTAAAGCTTTTGAATTTAAACGAGAGCGATCTCTACCATCTTCCTGGTATTTTGAATTTAAAACAAATGATCACACTTTCCTTGGGAATAGATCGTCCTGATTTACGTGAAGAGCGTTTTAGCACTAGAAAAGTACTTTCTGTGAGTCGCGACACAGATATTTTTTGGCATCTTCGTAGAGGTGATATTCTTCTTCATCATCCTTATGATAGTTTTCAAACAGTGACAGATTTTTTGGGACATGCTGCTGAAGACCCTCACACACTTGCCATCAAGCAGACTCTTTATCGCACCAGCAGCGATTCCCCTCTGATTTCTTCTTTAGTAAGTGCTGCGCGCCATGGAAAGCAAGTGACGGTTGTCATCGAACTGAAAGCACGTTTTGATGAGGCAGCCAATATCAAGTGGGCTCGCATGATGCGTCATGAAGGTATTAATGTGATTTATGGACTTTCAGGTCTTAAGACACATGCAAAAGCAATGCTGGTGATACGTCAGGAAGGGGAAAAAATTCGACGTTATGTGCATCTTGGTACAGGAAATTATAATCCCACAACAGCACGTCTCTATACTGATTTAGGATTATTAACAGCTCGTGAAACACTCACCGCTGATGTGGCAGCAATGTTCAATGTGCTTACAGGTGTTTCAAAACTTCCGGAGCTGCACGAACTCTCGCTTGCACCTTATAACTTAAAAGAAATGCTACTCGAATTAATCGATCGGGAAATTGCTCATGCTCATGCAGGCCAACCTGCGGGTCTTTTTATTAAAATGAATGCCCTAGTGGAACAGAGCATGATTAACGAGCTTTACCGCGCTTCTCAAGCAGGCGTTAAAATCAGACTTTTAATTCGAGGCACATGCTGTCTGCGTCCCGGTATTCCGGGGGTAAGTGATAATATTGAGGTTCGAAGTATTGTTGGACGCTTCTTAGAGCATAGTCGTATTTTATATTTTGAGAACGGAGGAGAAGCTGAAGTTTTTTTAAGCAGCGCGGATTGGATGCCAAGAAATCTTTTCCGTCGTGTGGAAACATTTTTTCCATTGCTTTCCCCAGGAGTAAGGGCCCATGTGAAAGAAATTTTAGATTGGTTTTGGAAAGATAATGTGAAAGCACGTGTGATGGATCAAGCTGGACACTACCATCCTTTGCCTGAAAGCAAGGAATACTTCAATGTTCAAAAAGCTTTTTTAGAAGATGCTCACTCTCGGCGTGCCTTGACTCAGAAAAATCAACTGAGGAGTCATGAATAATTTGTCTTATTTCAATAATAGATTTTTTTTAGAACGATGGGTCAACCAAATGTTCTTGATCATTGAAATACTCTTTACCCATTCCCCTTAACGCTTTATTTTTCAAGGACCTTTAGATTTTTTTATAATGCCGTGAACTGTTTTTCCTTACTTCAATTTCCGAATCCTCTTGTGGCAAGCGGTATTGTCTATGCTTTCCTTGAATCGACCTTTGAAGGAAAACTAGTTTTGCTCGTCCTTTTCGTAGGATCAATTTTTAGCTGGTCGGTCATGCTTACTAAGATTCGAGTTCTCAACTTTGCGAAAAAGCAATCAGCTGAATTTATGGAGCTTTTCCGTCGTGATCGACAACCGCTAAAAATTTTTGAACAAGAGTTAACTTTTGAAGGTTCTCCGCTTTATCAAATCTATCAAGCAGGATGTAGGGAACTCTGTTTTCAACTCCTTGGATCGACTGAAGTAGATGAAACATTTCAAGCGCGCATTCAGATGGCACCCCGTATGAGTCCTTCCCACATGCGTTCTGTAACAGTAGCAATGGAACGTGCCGTGGGTGAATCCGCATTAGAACTAGAATCACAAATGATTATTCTTTCAACAGCAGTGAGTGGAGCTCCTTTTGTGGGTCTCTTAGGAACTGTATGGGGAGTTATGGATGCTTTTGGTGGTATTGCTGCTGCTGGAACAGCGAACCTTGCTGCAATGGCCCCTGGAGTTTCTGGTGCCTTGATTACTACGGTGACAGGCCTTCTTGTAGCTATTCCAGCAATGTTTGGTTATAATTTCTTAGTCAACACCGTTCGATCGATGATTGTCTCTTGTGATAATTTTGCTGCAGAATTTTCAAGTGAGCTAGAACATCGCTATGTCGCTCATGATATTTATCAAAAATAAAATCTATTCTGAATATGCGCCGGTTCTCTAGTCATGGAGCGTTACATACGCTTTCAGAATTAAATGTTACTCCATTACTGGATTTAGCTTTTGTCTTGCTCATTATATTTATGATCACGACACCACTTCTCGAAAACAGTATGGAGCTAGTAGTTCCAAGTAGCACGACGGCACATCATGAGGTAAATCCTTCTCAGGTACAGATGATTTCCATCGATCGTGATCAAATCATTAAAATCAATAAAGAGGTAATCCCTCTCGATCAATTGCTCCCTCGATTAATAGAGCTCAGAACGGCACAGCCAGGCATTTCTGTTGTGATTCGCCCTCATCGTGATTTACCAATCCAACAATTTATTTCTATCATGGATATCCTTCAAAAAGCTGGGATTACTAAAGTAGGAGTAATGACCCGTCCTGAAGAGGGCTCACCAACAACACCTCCCGAATCTGCTCGATGAAAAATATTCGGCCGGATTTCCGAAGAGCACTTATTATTGTCGCCTCTATTCATGGAGTACTTATTTTAAGTATCATCTATTTTATGAGGCAACCTGTGAAACCACCTCTCGAACAGGTAACATGGCTTGATACAGGATCTTTTGGCTCAGCATCTCCCACATTAGGAATTCCAGCACCTGCTCCGGCTACTGCTGAAAAAGAGCAATCTGTACCTACTACTAAGGAGGAAGAACAGGAAGCCCCTGTTGCCACACCTTCTTCTCCTGATTCCAAATTAGATGCACCAGTCACTCCTACAGAAGATCCTAAAGAAGATCCTGTGGAAGAGGGTACACCTCCTCCATTAGAAAATAAATCTGAGATACCACTGGCTGATGTAACTACGAAGCCAACTCCGAAGCCAACTCCGAAGCCAACTCCCAAGCCAATTCCAAAACTGACTCCCAAGCCAACTCCAAAGCCAATTCCAAAACTGACTCCCAAGCCAACTCCAAAGCCAATTCCAAAACTGACTCCCAAGCCAGCTTTAAAAGCTACTTCTCAAAGTGAGGCTAAGGAAAAAATATCTCACTCCACATCCTCTCCTAAATCCAAGGAATCGACCTCTCATGAAAAAAAAGAGGGTCATAGTAAAAATATCAATAGCAGCAATCATGCTGACTCATCAACAAAATCAGCTTTTCTTGAAAGTAAAAATGGAGGGGCTGGAGCCTCCGGAACGCATGGAGAGGGAAATGGGACTGGTGTCGATAATGGAGCACTAGGTGCCTATCATGAACTCATTCATGATCGATTTTATAGTCAATGGGAACAACCGACTGCAATTCCAACAGAACATAAGCATGATTTTGTTTGCACTCTGCAATTAACAATTCAATCAGATGGGACCATTTCTCATTTTGCCCTTTCTAAGCCAAGCGGAAATCCTGTGATGGATGCCTCGGTTTTGTCAGCTGCTCAAAAGGTCCTAAAAATTGCCCCATTGCCTCGTGGAATTGGTTCTAATAGTGCTTATACGGTCAATATCAATTTTGAGTTAGAATAGTTTTTTCTATGCAGTTCTCTTTTTTGGATCAAAATGAAATATCCGGGCTAACCCTTTCAATACGAGCACCCAGCTTATTGAGTTTTTTGTCTATTCCTTCATAGCCACGATCGATGTGGTAAACTCGGCTAATTTCAGTGGGACCATCGGCAGCAAGTGCTGCTAGCACAAGCGCAGCAGAAGCACGCAAGTCACTAGCCATAACAGGGGCTCCACTCAGTTGATGAACCCCAATAATCGTGGCAGTAGCACCATTAAGTTCAATATTAGCGCCCATCCGTTTTAATTCTGCAAGATGCATGAAGCGCTGAGGAAAAATATGTTCTGTCATGGTACTCACTCCCTCAATGGTAGAGAGCATGGCGCAGAGCTGTGCTTGGAGATCAGTAGCAAACCCAGGAAACGGAAGTGTCTCGATGTGTAACGGTTTTTTAGGACCATTAGAAGTGATCGTAATACTCTCTTTTTTCGAAGTAAGATCAAATCCTGCTTCCTGAAGTGCACGTAGCAGGGCATCCAAATGTTTTGGAATGATATGACGCACCGTCAATTTTTTTCCAGCAATAGCTCCCGCAATGAGAAATGTTCCTGCTTCGATACGGTCGGGAATGACGGTGTGTGTAAATCCATGTAATTCTTTCACTCCTTCAATCACGATTCGTGAAGTACCAACTCCATGAATTTTTGCACCCATTTTCATTAATACTTCAGCAAGGTCGATCACCTCGGGCTCCTCAGCAGCTCCTTCAATAACAGTCATTCCATCAGCAAGGACTGCTGCCATCATAATATTTCCAGTTCCTAAAACAGTTGGTCCATATTTTCCACGAAGATTAATGGTGGCACCTTGAAGATGGGATGCAAGAACATGAATGTCCCCGCCTTTGACTTGAACAGTCGCCCCGAGTTCTTCAAACCCACGAAGATGCAAATCGATAGGACGGTCTCCAATAACACACCCTCCTGGAAGTGAGACCGTAGCAGCATGCTCCCGTCCTAAGAGAGGCCCAAGAATACAGACAGACGCACGCATTTTTCGTACGATCTCATAGGGAGCTTCTGTTTTTATATGGGAGGCCTTTACTTGAACAACTCCACTTGCTCTCTCCACCTCACATCCAAGCATGCTTAAAATTGTAAGCATGTAATGAATGTCACTTAGGTCAGGAACATTCTCAATGATACAGTGATCCCGTGTGAGGAGTGTTGCCGCTAAAATCGGCAGTGCAGAGTTTTTTGAGCCGCTAATAAAAACTTCCCCTTGGAGAGTGCGACCACCATGTACAATCATTTTATCCATGAAAAAAAAATATTTCGAAGTTATGAGAAATTGAGAATGAGGAATTGTGATACTGGTCTGTAGGAGTTCACCGCCTCAATCACAATTTAAGAACAAAGCTGTAGCACATGAGTTTTGCACAAGCCTCAATAGATTTATAGTGTGTTAAATTAAAAAAGTATCTCATGGTTGCACTGCTTCAATGAATCTTAATACTCCCTGATAATCTGCAATGGCATGAATGCTTTGATAACCGGATTCTTGCAATCGTTGCATCACCTCACATTCTTGATTTTTTCCAATTTCTAGCAGAAGATACCCCTCTGGTTTTAGATAAGCAGGCGCCTCTTTAATCAAACGCATAATAAGATCTAGTCCATCGCCACCCCCATCTAAAGCCATCATAGGGTCATGTGCTATTTCACGAGACAAGGTTAGAATTTCTTCTTTTGGAATGTAGGGCAAATTAGCAACAATGAGATCAAAAGTGGGTGGGCTTCCTTGTTTTGAAAGTGGTTCCAAAAGATTTCCCTGATGCCAGGTGATGTTTGTGATGTGATGGCGTTGTGCATTTTCTTGAGCAAGCGTCAGAGCCTCTTCAGCAACAGCTTTCTCCACGCCCTGCATCTCATAAAGGATTCTGCCCGGTTTTACAACCGCAACGTAGTACTCAACACCACCTTTTCCGCTACCCATACGGGTTTCGGCAGGTTTCTTGGTAATTGGCTTGGCTGGGAAGATCTTAATCCAGACAAAACCGCCCCTTTTACAGTGGCGGGTCATCGCGATACGGGCCGCTTCGATCTGGCGCGCCGTTATCTTTCCGCTTTCCATAGCCATCAGGCCAAATTCGCCTTTGGTCAGCTCAGTGCCGGCCTTGGCTTTGCCTTTGACCCGGCCCTTGTGGGCCTTCCGGTATTTCATTCTC